>CBDVAL010000001.1:0-53084 GCA_965371955.1 uncultured bacterium
CGCCGGAGACAAGACCACGATGTTCTATCTCAACCGCACCTCCACCGATCAGGTGGCGGGCTTCATGAGCGGCACACGCCACAGCCTGGGCCGGAAGTTCATGGAGAAGGCGATCCGCAAGCAGTTCGACACCGCCCTGGCGGCGGTTAGCGACTAGCATCCGGCGACGCAGGGTCGACGGGATATACTGCGTGCCATGACGCACGGGCAGGCGGTCCTGGCGACCCTCATCCTCTACCAGCTGATCCTGGTGGGTCTGGGAGTCCTCTCCCAGCGTCGCGTACGCGACGGCGTCGACTTCTTCCTGGGCGGCCGGGGGCTGGGCCCGATGGTGGCCGCCATCAGCGCCTCGGCCAGCTCGTCTTCAGCCTGGACCTTGCTGGGTGTGAGCGGCGCCGCCTACGCCTGGGGCCTGTCGGCACTCTGGCTGTTCCCCGCCTGCGTGGGCGGCTTCGCGCTCAACTGGTACCTGCTGGCCCGCGGACTGCGCGCCTGCAGCCGCGACAGCGGTGCGGTCACCGTCACCGAGGTTCTGGCCGGACCTCCCGGCCGGCCGCTACACGACGCCATCACCCGGGTGGCCTCGTTCATCGTCCTGTTCTCCCTGTCGTTCTACGTGGCATCGCAGTTTCAGGCGGCGGGCAAGGCCTTCCACGAGACCTTCCAGTGGGGCATCACCGAGAGCGTCCTGCTGGGAAGCGCCGTGGTCATCGTCTACACGCTCCTCGGGGGTTTCTGGGCGGTGAGCCTCACCGACACGCTGCAGGGGCTGGTGATGGCGGCCACCGCAGTTCTGCTTCCCGTGGCGGCACTGGTGGCGGTGGGAGGGCCGGGCGGCCTGGTGGACGGCGTGCGAGCCATCGAGGCCGACGGGTTTCTGAGTCTCACCGGCCACTGGCAGGGGCCCGCGGGCATCGGCTTCATCCTGGGGCTGCTGGGCATCGGGCTGGGCTACCCGGGCCAGCCGCACGTGGTGAACCGGTTCATGGCGCTCCAGGAGGGTGAGGCCACGCTGCGGCGGGCGCAACGGATCGCCATGGGCTGGGCCGTGCTGGTCTACGGCGGCATGCTGCTGCTGGGGTGGTGCGGCCGGGTGCTCTACCCCGCGCTGGCCGACCGCGAGGCATTGTTCCTGCGCGCCACCAATGAGCTGTTCCCACCCATCGTGGCCGGCGTGATGCTGGCGGCGGTGCTCTCGGCCATCATGTCCACCGCCGACAGCCAGCTTCTGGTGGCGGGCTCGGCGGTGACGCAGGATCTCAAGCTCGGGGGCAGTTCGCCGCGCTCCATGCTGCTGCGCTCGCGCATGGTGGTGGTGCTGCTCAGCCTGGGGGCCGTGGTGGTGGCTCTCTACGGCAGCCAGGAGATCTTCTCACGGGTGCTGTTTGCCTGGGGCGCCATGGGCGCGGCGTTCGGGCCGGCCTTGCTGGTGACCGTCCTGCGGGGCCCGCGCTCGCCTGGAAGGGTGCTGGCCTCCATGGTGCTGGGGTTCCTTCTGAGCGTCACCGCGTACAACCTGCCCCTCCCTGCCAGCCAAGAGGGGTTCTGGGAACGGGTGATGCCGGTGGGTGTGGCCTCGGCGATTCTCCTGGCGCCGTGGCCGCGGCGCGGCAAGACCGATCCTGACTGATCGCAGTCGATTCCGGCCTTCCCCGATCGTCTTGTAGTAAGATGGTTCTTCACAACACTTACGTTCCCGGCTCGTAGTCTGTATGAGAGAGCATGAGACGCCCACACCACCAACGGCCGCTGCTGGCCACCGGTCTTCTCCTGCTGGCGGGTTCGTCCGTGCCGGCGCAGGATCTGCCACCGGCGATGGTGCGCTTCACCGAGGCGCTGGCGCATGACGTGCGTCACACCATCCGGCTGTCCGGCTCGGTGGAATCCCCCACATCCAGCATGGTGGCCACCGAAGTGGCCGGCCCGGTGCGCGAGCTACGAACGCGCGAGGGCACCGCCGTACACAAGGGCGAGGTGCTGGCGGTGCTCAGCAGCACCAACCTGGACCTGCGACTGCAGGCGCTGCAGGCACAGATCAAGGAGGCCCGGGCGCGGCTGCAGCTTGCCGAGAGCAACCTCGAGCGCACCCGGGAGCTGTTCGCATCGGACGTGGTGGCAAGGCAGCAGCTCGACGACGCGTTCTCCGAGTTCACCGCCTGGCAGGGCCGGGTGGAGGCTCTGGCGGCACAGGAAGCACGCATCAAGACCGATCTCCAGCGCTGTTCCGTGCGCGCCCCGTTCGGCGGCGTGGTGGTGGGCGAACACGCCGAGGTGGGCGAATGGCTGGCGGTGGGAGCGCCGGTGGTGGAACTGCTATCGCTGGAAACCCTGGACATCCGCGTGCAGGTGCCGGAGAAGTTCTTCAGCAATCTGGTACCCGGTGGTGACGTCGCGGTGCGCTTCGATGCCCTGCCGGATCTCAAGATTCAGGGCACGGTAAGTGCGATCATCCCCCGGGCCGATCCCCGGGCGCGCACATTCCCGGTGAAGGTGCGCATCCCCAACGGGGACGGCCGCATCGGCGTGGGGATGCTCGCCGAGGTGTCGCTGCCTGCCGGCGTATCGTACCGGGCCACGGTGATCCCCAAGGACGCGCTGCTCACCCGGGGTCAACAGAGCTACGTCTTCGTGCTCAACGGTGATGACACCGTCCAGCGCGCCTCGGTGGAGTCCGGCGGCGGCATCGGCGCATGGATCGTGGTGCGTGGCAACATCCAGCCGGGCCAGCGTGTCATCACGCGTGGCAACGAGCGCCTGCAGGAGGGACAGGCGGTGGTGGGCGAGTACGTCGAGTACGCACTGCCATGAAGATCGTCCAGGATGCCATCCGCTTTCCGGTGACCACCGCGGTGGGCGTCATCCTCCTGGTGCTGTTCGGCACCCTCGCCCTCAACCGCATCCCGGTACAGCTCACACCCAACGTCGAGGATCCGGAGATCACCATCTCCACGTTCTGGCCGGGGGCCAGCCCGCAGGAGGTGGAGCGCGAGATCGTCGATGAGCAGGAGGAGCAGCTCAAGTCGCTGCAGGGGCTGGTGAAGATGGAGAGCTCCAGCGCCGACAGCAACGGCTCCATCACGCTGACGTTCCAGGTGGGCACCGACATCGACGGCGCACTGCTCAAGGTATCCAACGCTCTGGAGCAGGTGCCCTCCTACCCGGCGGACGCCGACAAGCCGGTGATCCGCACGGTGGATCCCAACTCCAACGCCATGGCGTGGTTCATCCTCGAGCCGCTCCCCGGCACCGTCCATGACGGCCCGCTGCCGCAGTTGTACGACTACTGCAATGACGTCCTCAAGCCCGAGATCGAGCGCGTGTCCGGGGTGGGAACCGCGGGGATCTTCGGCGGCGAGCAGCGTGAGATGCAGGTCATCGCCAACCCGGCGGACCTGGCGGCACGCCAGGTGACGCTGAACCAGCTGGGCGCCGCGCTGGAGCGCGAGAACCGCAACTACAGCGGCGGCGATTTCGACGAAGGCAAGCGGCGCTACATCGTCCGCACCACCGGCGAGTATCGCAGCACCGAGGACATCGAGGACATCGTCATCGCGGTGCGCAGCGGCGTGCCCATCTACCTCCGTGACGTGGCGCACGCCCAGATCGGCTACCGCAAGCCGCAAGCCAAGGTGTTCGAGAAGGGCCGGCTGCTCATCGCCATGAACGCGGTCAAAGAGCCGGGGACCAATGCCATCAAGGTGATGGCGGGCATCAAGCAGGCCATCGCGCGGCTGAATCAGGAGCTCCTGGCGGATCGCGGATTGCGACTGCGCCAGGTCTATGACCAGACCGAGTACATCGAGAGCGCCATCTCGCTGGTGCGGCAGAGTCTGGTGGTGGGAGGCTTGCTGGCGTTGCTGGTGCTCCTCATCTACTTGCGAAGCGGCACCAGCACGCTGGTGATCTTCATCGCCATCCCCATCAGCGTCATCGGCGCCTTCATGATGATGTACGCCTTCGGCCGCTCGCTGAATGTGATCAGCCTCGCGGGTATGGCGTTCGCCGTGGGTATGGTGGTGGACAACTCCATCGTGGTGCTGGAGAACATCTACCGCCACCGGCAGATGGGCAAGTCACGCCGGATAGCAGCCCACGACGGCGCGCGCGAGGTGTGGGGCGCCGTGCTGGCCAGCACGCTCACCACCATCGCCGTGTTCGTTCCGGTGGTGTTCATCCAGGAGGAGGCGGGCCAGCTGTTCGGCGATATCGCCATCGCCATCAGTTGCGCCGTGGCGCTCAGCCTCATCGTCTCCATCACGCTGATCCCCAGCCTGTCGGCGAAGATCCTCAGCGCTGCCGGGCGCGGCGCGGGTACGAAAGGCTACCAGGGGCTGTGGGGTGGCGTGCGCCTGGCACAGGGTTTCACCGACCGGTTGACCGGCATGGTGGACTGGATCAACCACTCCACGCTGCGACGCGTCGCGGTGATCCTCGGCCTCACCGGTGCTTCCGTGGGCCTGAGCCTGATGCTCCTGCCGCAGGCGGAGTATCTCCCGCTGGGCAACCAGAACTTCCTCATCGGCTTCATGCTGCCACCCCCCGGACTGAGCCTGGACGAGATGTCAGAGCTCCAGGACATCTACACGGCAGAACTGGAGCCGCTGTGGCAGCACGAGGCCGGTTCGCCCGAGGCACTGGCACAGCCCGGCGGCGGCATCCAGAATTACTTCTTCGTCACCCTGAACAACTTTGCGTTCATCGTGGCCAGCGCCAACGATCCCATGCGGGTGCGCGAGCTCATCCCGGCGTTCTTTGCAGGCAGCGCCAAGATCCCCGGCGCCTACGTGGTGGTGAATCAGTCCAGCATCTTCGAGCGCGGCCTGGGCGCGGGGCGCAACATCGACGTGGAGATCACAGGGCCGGAGCTGGAGCGCATCATCACCCTGGGCAACGAGGTGCTGGGGAACGTCATGCAGAAGCTGCCCGGCAGCCAGGTGCGCCCCATCCCCAGCCTGGATCTGGGCAATCCTGAGGTGCAGGTGCGCACCCACCGCAGGCGGGCGGCGGAGCTGGGCATCTCCAACCGCGATCTCGGCTTTGCCGTGAGCGCCCTGGTGGACGGCGTGAAGGCCAGCGACTTCCGCTTCGAGGGCAAGGAGATCGATCTCAAGGTGATGGCCGCCGGCGACGTGGCCCACCGCACGCATCTACTGGAGCAGATGCCCATCGCCACGCCAGACGGACGGCTGGTAACGCTGGGCTCGGTGGCGGAGATCTCGGTGGTCAGCGGCCCCACCACCATCAACCACAGCGAGCGCGAGCGCACCATCACCATCCAGGTGACTCCCGACGAGCGCATGCCCCTCGAGCAGGCCATGAGCCTCATCGAGACCGAGGTGCTGCAGCCCATGAAGGACGGTGGGCGCCTGGGCGGCCTCTATCAGGCCGGGCTCAGCGGCTCCGCCGACAAGCTCACCCAGACGGCCCGGGCCCTGCGGCTCAACCTGCTGCTGGCCCTGGCCATCACGTACCTCTTGATGGCAGCGCTGTTCGAGAGCTTCCTCTACCCGTTCGTCATCATGTTCAGCGTGCCGCTGGCGGCACTGGGCGGTTTCCTCGGCCTGGCCGCGGTGAATACGTTCATCGGCTACCAGGCCATGGACGTTCTCACCATGCTGGGCTTCATCATCCTCATCGGGACGGTGGTGAACAACGCCATCCTCATCGTCCACCAATCGCTGAATCACATGAAGGACGAGGGCATGACTCCGCGCCACGCCATCCGCGAGTCGGTACGTACGCGCATCCGCCCGATCTTCATGAGCGTCAGCACCTCGGTGTTCGGCATGCTGCCGCTGGTGCTGTTCCCCGGCGCGGGCTCCGAGCTCTACCGCGGCCTGGGAGGCGTGGTGATGGGCGGATTGATCGTGTCCACGGTATTCACGCTGTTCCTGGTGCCGGCCCTGTTCAGCCTGAGCCTCGACATCCGCGCTGCCCTGGCCGTGAGGCTGCGCCGCTTCTCGCTGTCGCCCCACCAGGCCGACGCGCAATAGTCGTGGGCAGGCTCCTTCTTCTGTTCATCCCGCCGGCCGCGTCAGCGCTCACTTCTTGCGGAACTTGAGGAAGTAGTTCTCCCGGAAGCCCGCGATCTTCTTCTCTTCCACGAACTCGAACCCGGCCGCCTCGATCTCCTCCCGAAAAACCTCCTTGCCGGCGCGCACGTGATCCACGATCCACTCACGCGACTCACCGGGGATACGCTCGAAGTCGATGACCACCAGGCTGCCGCCCGGCGCCAGCGCCTCATGGATGGAGCGCAAGCTGGCCTGAGGAGACTCGAGGTGATGGTACGTGTCGCAGAGGAAAGCGAGGTCGATGGAGGCCGGCGGCAAGCGCACCGAATCCTCCTGCCCCAGGACCGCGGTGATGTTCGTCGTGTCGATGGATTCCCGGTTGATGTGCTCGAGGAACCGGATGGAGATGTCCACGGCGTACACCCAGCCCTTCTCACCGGTGGCCTCGGCGAACAGCCGGGTGTAGAGTCCGGTCCCGGCACCGATGTCTGCGATCCGCTGCCCCGGCTGGAGCTCGCACTGCGCCACCACCTCGTGGCGGGCCGAGAACACCTCGCGGCTCTCGCCCTCGAAGGTTGCCACCCACTGGTCGACATCCAGTTCGGGACTGAGAAACTTGTCGTTGATTCCTGGCGGGACGCTCTTGCTGTCCTGCTCCGCCACCGCGGGCGGCATGTCGCCACAGGCCCATCCCACCGGTATCAGCAGGAGAATGAAGAGCCGTTGCAGCCAGTAACTCCCTGGAGTCTTCATGTGCAACCCTCCTATCCCACGCAGTGTAACCAATCCCACCAGCAGGGACCATCGCTGGAATGGGCAGAAGGCGCAGGTCCGCGCCGCCTGACGCGATGAGCAGGAGGAAATGACGAAGCAGTCGCCCCGGGAGAAGGGGACTCCCAGGGCGACCCTCGGTGCAATTGGGGCCCATCTCGGGGTATTGTCAAGGCCTACACACGCCTTGGTGGGATACTCGGAGGGGAGGGTTACGTTCTCGCTATCGACTCATGGAACGGTGGGTCGGGCCCCTCATGCCCCCTTGCAACAAGGCGGCCCGCCGGTTTATTCCGGCGGCCCGCCGGATTTCTGCCGGGCGCTGCAGTTCGAACGAGTCGATGCCGGGGGCGGCTCCATCGCAACTTCTCCGCTGGTTCCGATAACATCATGGATCCTGCCGCTCGGGCACCGTGGATCAAGCCTCTCCGCCGCAGGGGACGGGAGACGTACCCATGACACGATGGTTCTTCCTGGCCGGCTCGACCTTTGGGTTCCTCGGAGTGGCAGCGGGGGCGTTCGGAGCCCATGCGCTCCGCGGCGTGCTCGAACCCCGCATGCTGGATGTGTTCGAGGTGGCTGTGCGCTACCAGATGTTGCACGCCCTGGCCCTGCTTGCCGCCGCATGGGTATCCAGTAGGGCGCCCGGCCGCTGGGCCGCCTGGTCGGGCGGGCTGTTCGTCACCGGCATCGCGCTGTTCTCCGGCAGCCTGTATCTGCTCACGCTGGCAGGGCAGCGCTGGGCCGGCGTCGTGACACCGCTGGGAGGCGCGACCCTGCTGGCCGGCTGGGCCTGCCTGGCGCTGGCCGGCAATCGAATCTCCGGAGGAGCGGTCTCTTGATCTCTTGCGCGCCCCGGCTGCCGAAACCGGCGCGCGACTCGTAGCGATCCAGGCGTCGCTTCCCGCCGCTTGACGCGGAGGCGCCCGTGGGAGACCATGGAGCACTTCTCGTCAAGTTGTTTGTGCGGGTGGGTGCTACCAGCGCCGGACGCGCCCTGTGTCGACGTGGATGAAGTTCGAGCGAGAGTAGTAGCCCACACCACCCGACTCCATGGACAGTGCGATGTCACGGAGGAGGTCGGTATCCACGTCAGTGAGGCGGACATCGATGGCCTTGCCCAGCAGGTGCTGGCTGTGCTTGGCGACTCCGGAGCTGCGTCGGCGCAGCATCTCGTTGGTCTCCGGCGAGCGGTAGGCCGAGATGACCTCGAACGTGCCGGTGCTTCCGGTGGCCTTCTGCAGGGAGTGAAGGATGTCGAACAACGCCGGATCCATCTCGACGACGTCGCCGGTGCGGAAGTCAAACAGGAAACGGTTCAGTTCCTGCAGCGCCTGCGGGACGTAGGCCCCGTCACGGTAGTAAGTCACTGTGAGACGCTGGTTGGTATGGGTGTGCTGGAACGAGAGCGAGCGGTCATCGGAGGCAGAGGTGCCGGTCCCCCACGGCAACAGCAAGAGGCATAGCAGGGCCAGGGAACGCGCGGGAGCAGATAGGAGACACAGGCTCTTCTTCAAGTTTCACCTCGGGAGGGACATGCTAGCACAAGCTCGTTTTTGTTTTCTCGCACTCACCCTACTCACGCTCGGAAACGCCTCCGATGCCTTGTGGGCCATGGACCCGTTGCTCATGGCGCGGATCGAGCAACTGCGCGCCACGGGCCGGCTGGAGGTCGCCGGAGCCCCCATCGCCGCCATCCATCTGATCCCGGCATTCTACGAGGCCCGGGGCTTCACACGCGCCTGGCAGCGGGCCGAGCGCATCGCGGATCTCCTCGAGCTCCTGGCATCCGCGCCCGCCGAGGGGCTGGACCCTGAGGATTACCACTTCTCAACATTGAAGCGCCTGCAAGGTTCTGCAACCATTTCACCGGCGGATCACGACATCCTGCTCACGGACGCCCTCACGCGCTACGGCTACCACCACCTGTTCGGCAAGGTGAACCCCCAGCAGCTCGACGGCGACTGGAATCTCAGCCGCGACATGCAGGGCGTCGATCCCGCGGTGGCCATCCAGCACGCCGTCGACTCGCCCTCGCTGGCAGCGTTCGTGGAGAGCCAGGTGAACCGAGGCCGCTACCACGAGCGCATGAAGCAGATTCTCGCCCAGTACCGCGGTTATCAGAGGCGGGGCGGCTGGCCCCGCGTCACCGACGGTGACGCACTCAAGCTCGGGGACCAGGGCCCTCGCGTGCTGGAACTGCGCCGGCGGCTTGCCGTCACCGGCTTGCTCGATTCCGCCCTGCAGGACGATCCCCGCTTCGACGAGACCCTGGAGCAGTCTGTGCGAGCAATGCAGGACCAGCATGATCTGGAGGCTGACGGTGTGGTGGGCCCGCAGACACTGGCCGAGCTGAACGTGACCGTGGAGCAGCGCATTGACCAGATCCGGGTGAACCTCGAGCGCGGCCGCTGGGTCCTCGGCGGCATGACCGACGTCGACGAGTTCGTCCTGGTGAACATCGCCGGCTTCAAGGCCATGTTGATTCGTGACGGCCGCATCATCTGGACCACCCGGGCGCAGGTGGGCAAGATCTACCGCAAGTCTCCGGTATTCACCGCACCGATGAAGTACCTCGTGTTCAATCCCACCTGGACGGTGCCGCCCGGCATCCTGAGGAAGGACATTCTTCCCGAGGTCAAGAAAGACCCGGGCTATCTGGCAGAACACAAGCTCCGCGTCATCGACTCGGGTGGCCGGTTGATCGACCCGGCGACCGTGGATTGGCAGGACTTCCGTCATCATATCCGCCAGGATCCCGGACCGCACAACGCACTGGGCCTGGTGAAGTTCATCTTCCCCAACCCTCACTTCGTGTTCCTGCACGACACGCCGCATCGTGAGTATTTTGATCGTGACGTGCGCACCTTCAGCTCTGGTTGCATCCGCATCGAGGACCCCATGGAGTTCGCACGCCTGCTGCTCGAGGATCAGGAGGGTTGGGATGCGCAGAAGATCACGGCCACGGTGGATGCCGGAGAGACGAAGACGGTGCTTCTCGGCGAACCCATCCCCGTCCTGGTGCTGTACTGGACGCTGGCGGTGGAGGAGGAGGGCAGGGTCCGTTTCCTCCCGGACGTCTACCATCGGGATCAGGCCGTCCTGGATGCGTTGAATGCGGAGTTCCAGTTCAGTGCGCCCGCCGGCCTACCCGGCTGGGCGGAGGAGCATTGAGGCCCCAGGGGCGGCTGGAAGCTGACGCCGTCATGCTGCCGCCAGCGTCCTGATAGACTGCAGGCGTGACCTTTCCCTCCCAGCAGCATCCCCGTAAGGCCTGGCTCGTGGTCGCGGCCCTGGTCCTGGCGTGCGGCTACCTGGCCTGGACGATGGTGTCCACTCTGGCCTCGCTGCCGTCCGAATCGGAGACCGGTGGGGAGCCCGAGGATTTTGATCGTCTCCGCATCACCGACTTCCAACACACGGTGTACGCAGGAGAACGGCCGGCGCTATCCCTGCACGCGGACGTGATCATCCACCGGAGGAGATCGCTGGGCCCGGTGGCAATCAACCCCATCAAGGAGCTCGTCTTCAGGGGTGTGAACATCGAGATGACGGCGCCGGAGATGGACCCGAGGGCCTCCGCCTCAGCCGGCGCCTACCTTGCCGTTCTGATCCAGCAGATGCTGTCGCAGGCGGACCTCGGGATCGTATCGCGAGTGCTCATGGAGGACCTGGAGCTCACCCTGCTGAACGACCGGGCGACGGTCTTCTCCCTGTCCACAAGGAAGGCTGAGATTGCCATGGCAGAACCGGTTGTAGAACTGAGCCAGGGCTTCCGGCTCATCTCGGCGAACGGCGACAGGCTGCGGGCGCATCGTGCCCGCTGGGAGGTCCAGCGGCAGATCTTTGACGTCGACGGGCCCTACCTGCTCACCACCGCAGCGGGCCCGGCCTATGGCTCGGGCAGGATCTTCCGGGTCGACCCGTCGGGCGCCATCGTGCGCTAGTGTCCGCCCGCTCAATCTCACCTAAACGCGTGAAACCCCTGCACTTGCAAGACGCCGCCGCAGAACCGTCCGAGGAGGCTCCCTTCCCAGCCCGTCGGCGAAATCCTGGATCTGGACACCCAGCACGGGATCTCGTATGTTAGTAGCGCTCCGCAACAATCAGAGTCCAGGGGGATCACCATGATCTTGTTTTCCAGAGGCATTCGCCGGTCTCTCATGCTGGCCGCCATCCTGTGCACCTGCACCTCAGCGATCTTCGCCGCATCCGAGTCAGTCCAGGGAATCGGCACGGCCCGCGTGGTCGCCCAACCGTCCAGTCTTGTCGTCTCGACGCTCACGGATGTCCTGCCCGCGGAGCAGACCCTGGTGATCCGGAACGAAGGCTTCGGGTCTTGTGTCGGTGGCGCCCGCGACGGCTCGGGATGCGAGGCAACGCCGGACGATCGCTGCATCACCGAAGGAGGCGTCTGCGACGTGGACACGGGGTTCTGGACCCTGACGTCGGATGCGCCCTGGCTGGAGCTGGCGCCGTCATCAGGCGAGGTTGCATCCGGCCAGGAAGTGCTCGTGTCCGTTCGTGTGACGGCAACGTTCGCCGCTCCAGGGCGCAGCCTGGCAAACATCACCCTCACGGATGCGGGCTTCGAGGTGGATCAGATCCCCCTCCACCTGATTGTCCTGGAGAACGACTGCCGCGGCATATTCTTCAACAGGAACATCATCGAGGCGGATAACTGCTTCCAGGAGAGAATCAAATCGGACGCCGGCGACGAGGAGGCGCACGTGTTCCGCGCCATGACGCGCATCCTGCGGGCGTGCGAGGAGCAGGTGGACGGGCCTGACGAGAGTTCCTTCACGGACAGCTGCAAGGAGATGATGGACCGCGCCGGCTTCCCACCGGAAGGCCGGAGCCTGTTGGACTTCACCGCCCAGCTGCCGGAGCCGCCCCTCACGGACTCCCCCACCAGTGGGGATCTGCAAGCGTTCTTCCTCGACGTGCTGCTGCCGCAGCTCGCGGGTGCGGTGGAGGAGAACTTCTCCAGCGTGAGCCCGTCGTACGAGACAACCTGGACCGCCGACGAGCAAACGGCCCTGGCGGCGCAGTTGACGGACGAGTTCGTGCAGATCGACTTCGGGGATGTGAGGCTGATCCAGTCGTTCCTTTTCCTCATCAAGGGGCAACTGGAGAGCTTCCTGCTGGCGCTGGACTTGAACGTGGACCTCGATGAGCTGGACCTGTTGGCGGCCGGGGAGGATGGTATTCCCGACAGCGGGGATGAAGTAATCGGCTTTCCCCGCATCCAGGAGGACATTCTCGATGTCTACCTGGAGCTGTTGGAACTGACCCGGATGCTGGGCAGCCAGGGGAAGAACGGTGCCGCACTGGCGCAGGACGGCAGGGTCTCCATCCGGCAGTCCATCGCCTCCTATTACGAGGGATCGAGCTTCATCCGTAACGAAACCGACGATCAGGCCGACGACCTGCTGACCATTGGCCTGCTCGAGTTGGAGGCAGATCGTGAGCTGCGCGCCGGCCTGGCGGAGCTGCTGTGCTCCATGGACGGGCTGGGCGCCCCCGAAGGCGTCGAGGACCCCGCGCCGGAGGACTGCGTCGCCCCGCCTGCCAGCATCGGCGGGCAGGAGATCGACCTGAGTCCCTACTTCGATGGCGACACCGCCTTGCGTGGACTGCTTCCGCAGCCGTTCCTGTTCGACGACGAATGCGAGCAAGAATACGTGGACTCGCTGTCCTTTCTCGAGCCCGACTTCCCGTTCCCGGATCCGTCGCTGAACAGGATCCTGCCGGACCGGACCCAGGAGGAGTTGCTCCGGCGTCTGGAGCTGTTCCCCGCGGTGGACGTGCACACGCCGCAGCTGTTCAGCGCCCCCGTGGGCTTTCCGGCCCAGGCGCATGGGGAGATCGGCAAGGGGAGCGTGAGCGGGCTTGCCCCGCCGACCGAACTCCTGAACTTCCGCCTGGAGACAGGTGTTGCGTTCAGCCTCAACAACTTCGGTGAGACGCCACCCTTCAAGCTCTGTCTCCGGCCGCCCGGCTGTTCGGATGACGCATGCGAGGATCTCGTCTGCGCGCTGGACGCGTTCTGCTGCGCCGGGGAGTGGGACCTCATCTGTGCCCAAGGAGCCATGGCAATCCCGAGTTGCCTGTCCGCCTGCGGCGAGGGCAGCGATTGCTGTGAGCCGCATCCCAGCGGCAGCGACCACGCTGAGTTCCAGCTCATCTTCACGCCTGCCGACACCGGCCTGTTCCAGGACAACCTGATTGTCGAGAGCAACTCGCCGGACTCGCCGGTGCTTGTGCCGCTCGCCGGCTGTGGCGGGTTGCCTGAGGATTGTGATGACAACGAGGCCGGGCCGGGAAACAACAACCGGGAGAATGCCACCGCCGTCTCCTGCCCGTCGTTCGCGGCCACGGCCACGCTGCACGAGGGAGATGTCGACTTCTACCGGATCTTGGACGAGCCTGGCCTGGTGGTCAGCGTCGACGTGGATGCCGACGATCTGGGCTCGAGCCTGGATTCCATGCTGGGTGCCTTCAACTCGGACGGGCTCCTCCTCGCCAGTGCCGACGACGTCCCGGCGCCCGGCGAGATTGGTTTTGGCTTTGACCCGTATCTGGAGATCATGATCCCGGCGGACGGGGAGCTCTTCATCGCGATGGCACGCTTCGGCGACAACAATTTTGATGGAACCAGCGGCTTCAGCACCGGGCTCTATATCCTGTCGGGAGACTGCAAGGCAGAACCCTTCTGCGGCGACACGCTCCTGGATCCGGGTGAGGAGTGTGATGATGGTAACAACCTGGATGGCGACGGTTGCTCCAGCCTCTGCCGGCTCGAGCCCGTCCTCATCACGGAGATTGCGACCGAGTCGGGTGGATTCGCCGAGGAACCGGCTCCCAACTTCGAGGGCGGGACTTCCGTCTCCGCCGCGGGTAACCTGAACAACGATGACTTCGACGACTACCTGGTGGGTGCCCCCGGTTTCTTCATCAATCAGAACGAGCCGGCCGTGGGAGGGGTGGGCGTCTACTTCGGCAGCATGGACGGACAGGACAGTCCACCGGCCATCGTGTTCGTCGGCGAGTCGATGCACGACCGTGCCGGCGTATCCGTGGCCGGCAACTTCGACTTCAACCGCGACGGCATACCCGACATCCTCATCGGAGCGGAGCAGACCGACCGCAGCGGGGTACCGGGCGTGCCCGCAGGCAATGGCAAGGCCTACCTGATCTTCTTCAACCCGAGCGACTATGACCTGTCGTCGACGCCGCTCTTCGTCAGTCTCGCGGACGTGGGAGTCCAGGGTGGAATCCCCGGCGTCGTGTTCCAGGGGACAGGACTCGGTGACCGCGTCGGCTTCGACGTGGACGGCGGCGGCAGGGTCAACGCCGGTGCCGGGGACGACATCATCATCGGCGCCCCGGGACGCGACGTCGGCGGGCTCATCGATGCCGGGACCGCCTACATCGTCTTTGACGATCCATCCCTGACCGGCACGGTGAGTCTGGACCGCGTGGGCATCGCACATGCCGACCCGGTGGATGGATTCCTGGTGGTGGGCGACGAGGCCAACGAGCAACTGGGCTACGCCGTGAGCTTCCCCGGCGATGTGGTGGGCACCGCCGGAGACGACGTCGCCATGGGCGCGCCCGGCGTGGGCAGCCCCATCGAGGCAAGGCGCGATACCGGCGCCGTGTTCGTCCTGCAGGCCGGCTCCCTGGTGAGCCGCGATCCCATCGAGGGCTGCTCCATCGGCGACGACGACGAAATCGAGGCCGTGCTGGTTCCGGGCGCCCAGATCGTCGGCACACAGGATGGCGAGGCCTTCGGCGCCTCCGTAGACGGCGGCGGCGACAACCTGGTCAACGGCGAGGCGGACCTGCTGATGGGAGCGCCGGGCTACGACAGTGATGCCGGTGTCGCTTCGGCCCTGGAGGGCGGGTTCCTCCTGGTGGATGCCGGCCGCGTGGCGCAGACCGCGTCGACGCTGGCGGTGGGCATCTTCACCGCAGCCGACATCGGCGTTCAGGGCGGCCTGGAGGGGATCATCTACACGGGTGCGTCGGGCGGGGATCGTCTGGGCACGGCGGTGGCCGGGCTGGGTGACATCACCGGCGACGGGCTGGCCGACATCGCCTTCGGCGCGCCGGGGGCAGCCGCCTCCGCGGGAATCGTCTACGTGGCTGCAGGCGTGGCGCTGCCGGACTTCCACCTGGGTGTCACCGATCTGGGCGACGGGTTCGCCGGCCTCCAGATCATCGGCGAGGAGCCCGGCGATATGCTGGGAACTTCCATTGCCGGTATCGGCGATGTGAACAACGACGGCGGCAACGACCTCATCATCGGATCTCCCGGACATGACCAGGAGGATTCCTCCGGCGTAAGTCAGGAGGATGCAGGCACGACCCACGTGGTGAACGCCTGCGGACTCGACAACTTCGACGGCGACGGCATCCCGGACTTCTGCGACAACTGTCCGTTCGTGGCCAACCAGAACCAGGCCGACTGTGACATGGACGGCATCGGCGACGTGTGCGACCCCAGCGTGGAGGCGTGCGTGGAGGCACAGGTGAACCTGGATCCGGACACGCTGAACGTCCTCTCCAAGGGGCTATTCGTCACGGCAGAGATCCTTCTCCCGGAGGGCCTGGCAGTGGACCGGTCGACGGCTGCCATCATCGCCATCGACGATATCGCCATCGACCCCATCCAGGCCACGGGGCCCTCGGATGAGGTCAAGTTCTCGCGGCAGGCATTGCTCGGGACCATCGGGGAGATGGGGCTGGCGATCTTGCCCGCGTCGCAGGGGGGTACCACCGTCAGGCTCACCGTCGCGGTGTCCTCCATGGACGGCCGTGCTTTCACCGGGGAGGATTCGGTGGTGGTCATCGGCAGCAACTAGCGGACTAGCGCGTTTTCCCCTTTGTCAGCCAGCCCGCGTAGAGTTCCGGCCGTCGATCGGCGAGGAAGAGCCTGCGCGCATGGGATTCGCGTGACAGCCGGAGATCCAGGTCACAACCGAGAATCTCGTCCGTGCCCTTGCCGGCCCGGGCGATGACGTTGCCGTCGGGGGCGCAGACGAACGACTCGCCGGCGAACTCCAGCCGGGATTCTACCCCCACACGGTTGCAGAGCGCCGTGAAGTAGCCGTTCTGGAACGAGGCAACACGCATCTCCGCCTCGAACAGGCCATCCGGCCACTCGTCGACGCCGCCGGCCTGGGGCACGACCACCACCTCCGCTCCGGCCAGGGCGAGGGCGCGCATGTACTCCGGATAGTGGCGATCGTAACAGATGGCGACGCCCACCTTGCCGAATGCGGTCTCGTAGACCGGTGCGCCCCGATCACCCGCTGCGTAGTAGCCACGCTCGTGGAAACAGGCGTAGTCGGGTACATGCACCATGCGCGTCTTGCCGAGAATGGTGCCGTCCGAGTCGATGACGGGGGAGGAGTCGTAGGTCCGCCGGCCATCCCGCTCGAACAGGTTCAGGACCACGGCCACACCGAGGCGACGCGCCAGCGAACATACCGCCTCCGTGGTCGGGCCGGGGATGGTCTCGGCAAGCGAGGACACGTCTCCCTCAGCCGGCGATTGCGGGTAGAAGGGCTCGAACCCCAGCTCGGCGAAGCAGATGAGTTGCGCGCCCTGGCGTGCCGCGGCCTCCAGAGCGTCGAGGCCCCTGGCCCGGTTATCTGCAGGGTCTTCCGACGCGTGCTGCTGGATCAGCGCGATTCTCAATGGATCAATCTCCTGCGCGATGTCGTCGCGGACGGTGCCGCACCCGGTCAGCGTGTCGTCGGTGTTGGGTTCCCACCGCCATCCGCGGTGGCGGAGTCGGATTGGCCCGAAGACTCGCCGGGTCCGGAGAGGCCGTGCTGTTCCCGCAGTTCTGCTGCCCAGTTGCGGGCCTTCTCGGCTTCGGCGGGGCGCCCCAATCCGTCCAGCAACTCGGCGTTCTCGGCTAGGGTCTTCACCAGCGACCTAGCATCATCCGGGTCCTCTGGGTCTAGGTTCTTTTCGTCGATGGCGCGAGCGCGCTGGTAGAAGGCGTAGCTCTGTTCGCCGTTTCCGAGTTTCATGTGGGTTTCAGCGAGGCATGAGAACGCGATGCTGATGTTGTCGTCGTCGGCATCGTAGATTCTTTCCCACGCACTCAGCATCTTCGAGAAGCTGTCAAGGGCTTCTTCATAGGATGACGATTGTAACTGGACATCGCCGAGAGTGAAGTAGCCAAAGCCAACGCTGGCAGGCTTCGGTTCGGACTGGTTCAGCCTTATCTCCAGCGATTGCTCGGCATAGGATATTGCGGCCTCATACTCACCCGATTTGGTCATCGTGCCTGCCATGCTGCTTAGCGTCCTGGCCACCTTCATACTATTGGGCCCAAGAAGTCGCCTGCGCACTTCGAGCACGAACTCGAGCATCTTGCGCGCGTCATCGGGGCGTCCTGAAAGCCGGTAGGCGTCGGCGATATTCTTGCGTATGTTCAAGCCATCAAGGCTCTCCTCTCCATGAAGGGCCACTTCGATTGCCAGCATTTGCTCGAACACCTCTATGGCACGCTGATAATCCTGTCTCTTGTTGTAAAGAATGCCAAGCTGATTCAGCGCACTGAAGACATGCCTGCTCTGCTCTCCGTAGGACAATCGCAGTAGGGGAAGCGCCTGCTCGAGCAACGAGCTCGCCTCTGTATAAGCGCTCAGGCCGGAGTACGCCTTGGCCATGGCGAGCATGACGCGGCCTCTGGCGCCTGGTTGGTCCGGCAAGACGTTCTGAACTCTTGGAGACTTCTCGTCGAGCATGTCACGTAGCGTAATGGGTTCGCCGGTAGATTGCTCCGGGTTCGCTAGCTCGAAGACTTGCACGATGTAGTCCAATGCAGACTCGGAAGTCTTTGTCTCTTCTTCAGCCCGACGTTCCGCCGCTTTGGCTCGGACCATCTGGAATGTCGTGCCGACAATCCCGATCACCAGCGCAACAAACACCGCGGCAATCGCAGCCACGCCCACCTTGTGTCGCTTGATGAACTTGCGCGTCCAGTACACACGGCTGATGGGCCGTGCCACCACCGGCTGGTTGGCCAGATACCGCCCCACATCCGCCGCCAGCTCCGACGCCGATGCGTAGCGGCGATCCTTCTCCTTCTCCAGCGCCTTCATGACGATCCAGTCGAGATCTCCGCGCAGCGCCCCGGCCAGCGAGCGGGTATCCGTCCGGCGCAGGGCGGCCACCTGGGCCGATGCATCGTCCATGCGCTGCAACCGGGCGCTGGGCCGCAAGGGCTCCACCTCACGGATGGCCCGGAGGATGTCGGTGAACGGCTGGTCTTCCAGGGACTCGAACGGCAGGGTGCCGATGAGGAGCTTGTAGAGCACGAGGCCCAGTGAATACACATCGGTGCGGGTGTCGATGTGGGAGCCGGTCATGCTGGCCTGCTCAGGGCTCATGTAGGCCAGGGTGCCGATGACCTGGCCCACCTCGGTGAGCATGGTGGCCTTGGCGTCGGTGGCCTTGGCGATGCCGAAGTCGATGATCTTGGGCAGAGGAGTGCCGTCGTCCTGCTCGGTGACCAGGATGTTGGACGGCTTGATGTCCCGGTGGATGATGCCCTTCTGGTGAGCGTGCTGGATGCCTTCACAGATCTGCACGAACAGTTCCAGGCGCTGTCGTGTGCTGAGGCGATGCTCGTCGCAGTACGTGGCCAGCGGGACGCCGTCCACGAACTCCATGACGAAGTACGGACGACCGTCCTCGGAGGCGCCGGCGTCGTACACGTTGGCGATGGACGGGTGCCCCATCCTGGCCAGCGCCTGGCGCTCGGCGTGGAACCGGCTCACCATCTCATGCGTGTCCATCCCCAGCTTGATGAGCTTGATGGCGACGGTGCGCTGCACCGGATGGTGCTGCTCCGCCTGGTAGACGACGCCCATGCCGCCTTTTCCCACCGGGCGGATCAGCGTGTAGCCCTCGATCTCGTCCGGGGTGGAGTCGTCCATGGCACCGGCAAGGAAGGACTCCCTTGCGGGCTTGGTCATCTCCTCACCGAATAGCTTCTCCACCTCCGCCTGGACGGCGGGGTCGTCAGCGCATTCGTCCTGCAGCAGGACCTGCCGCTTCTCATCCGGGAGATCGACGGCGCGCGCGAAGATCTCCTGCACCCGGTCCCACTGCTTCTCGGTCAATGACTTGCTCAGGGCTTCCTCTCCTTCTGTTTGCCGGGAGCGGCGAACTTCCGGTCTGAATCGGCGGTTCGGGCCGGGACCTCCAGCAGATCGGCCGTCCCGATTCGCCCGCGACGAGCCATTGCGGCGTCGTTCTGTTTCGTTTTTTGAACCCTACCGGGAATCGCAGTGCCCGTCAATGGATCCGCGGAGACGCTTGTTCCGGCCCTGAACTCGTGTAGGTCTCCGAGCCGGAACCGGAAGTGCTGTCCCTTCAATAAGTCCCGCAGGTTGCGCTGACCCCGTCGGTACCGTTATCTTATTTGCCCGGAGCGCTATGCGTCCTCTGGAGACTGCTTTGCGGCGAAGGACATCATCGGAAGACGCCCCACAGGGGCGTGCGAGGTCGTCACGGGTGGTCTCTTCGATGGCAATCCTGCTGGCGGTGACCGCCTTGGCGTTGCTCCTGCTGGGCTCCACCCGCCTGTCGGTCAGCAACCCACGCTTCGACCGGGACCTGCCGGCCACCGAGGATGTTCGCCTGCCGGCTGTGGTGCGTTACCTCTCCTCCCTATCCGGACACCAGGGAACTGCGTGCTACGGCCTGGTGCTGACGGCACGCGCCGGCGTTCCGGAGCGCGTGCTGAACCTCACGGCGATCCGTCCCGAGTTGGGCTCCTCGTTCTTCACCTTTGTCGAGCACCAGGGCTTCGCCCTGGCGGACGAGATGTTCGAGACGGCCCCCGATCTGCGGCCCAAGGAGTACGCCGAGTCGGTGGCCGAGTCCGACCTTGCAGAGCGGATCCTTCCCCCCGTGGATGTCTCGCTGCGGGAGATCGAGGCCGGGGAGCGCTTCATCCTGAGCACCGGCTTCAACTACGATGAGCACCGGGAGGAGACTCACTGGAAGAGGCAAATCCTGGTGGCCAAGCTGGTCGAGCCCACCGGGGCATACCGGCCCGTCAGCATCGGCCTGGAGGACGGAACCGACGGCGGCCAGGGGCTGCTCCCCGACTATGAGGTGGAGATCGGATTCGTGCTGCTGGAGGACATCGACCTGAACGACCTCCCGGGCGACGAAGATCTGCGCCATGCGCTGGCGTTCTTTCACGCCAACGATCTCTCCGACCGCTGGCCCATGATCCTCGAGGGCGATATCGGCTACACCAAGGGCAAGTCGCGCCCGTCGTATCTCCCCATCGGCCCATGGATGGTCCACGGAAGCCGGCTCAACTTGAAGACCCGCAGCGGTGGAAGCGAGGAGTTGCAGCTGCAGCTTCGGGTGGATGAGCCCGGCGCCTTCCGGGGCGGGGCATGGCGCCAGCAGGCCTCGTCCACCGCGATGATCCTCGGACCGCGGGAGATCCTGGCCAGGGTCACGGAGCTCTACGAGCAGAGCATGCGTCCCGATGCGGCAGGCACGATTCGCCCCATCGCGCGCCGGAAGAACGGCAAGCTGCTTCTGCCGGCGGGGAGTATCGTCCTCACCGGGACCCCCGGCGGCACCGCCATCCAAGCGCCGATGGGCCTGGACAAGGCGCGCCTGGCCGTGATGGCCGGGCTGTCCACGGCGCGCGCCCGACTGCTCTACGCCAAGCATTGCGTGGAGCACCGTGAGGAGATGGGCTTCCTCAAGGAAAGCGACACCGTGGAGAGCCGGATCCAGCACCTGGGCCACCAGCGCTGGAAAGTTCAGCGGTAGCTCCCCCTCCGGAACACGGTCTCTGCCTCGAAGGATCGCGCCGCCTGGCGAATGAGCTCGCAGATCCTGGACCCGCAACCGAAAACCCATACAAACAAAGGGCTTTCATCCGAAGGAACCCTTTCTTCCATGGCGCGAAGGAACCTTTGAGAGTACTATTGTGTCTGAATCAGGGGGAACCCGCCGGACGGCCGCCCGGCTGCTGAGGAGGGGGTTCATGGTGCGCAGCCCCCATCGCGGGAGAAAGTGGTTGGCGTGGGCGGTGCTCATCATGGTCGCCGCCGCCTTGCTGGGAACGCCGGCGCTCGCGCCGGGCCCGCCGTCGAGTCCCGCGAACCACCCGCTGCCGCCGCACCGCCCCGGCGAAATCCTGATCAAGTTCCGCCACCAAGCATCCCCATCGCAGCGCCAGGCGATACGCACGGACCTGGGTGCCGGCACGAGACGGCAGCTCCTGCGCGGCATCGAGCACCTCAGGCTCGGCCGCGGGGTGAGTATCGAGGAAGCCCTGGAGCGCTACCGCCGTCACCCCCACGTTCTCTACGTCGAGCCCAACTACCTGATCCAGGTCGCGGTGCTCCCTGACGACGTGGAGTTCGACCGGCAATGGGGCCTGCACAATCGGGGCCAGACCGAGGGCACTCCCGGCGCGGACATCGGCGCGCAGGAGGGCTGGAACATCAGCACCGGGCGCCGCGACGTGCTGCTGGCGGTGGTGGACACGGGCATCGATTACACCCATCCAGACCTCGCCGACAACATCTGGCACAACCCGGGAGAGATTCCCGGCAACGGACTGGACGACGACGGTAACGGCTTTGTCGATGATGTGCGCGGCTGGGACTTCGTGGCGAACGATGCCGACCCAATGGACGAGAACGGCCACGGTACGCACGTCTCCGGGATCGCCGGCGCGGCGGGCGACAACGGCGTGGGTGTTGCCGGCGTGGCCTGGAAGGTGAGCCTGGTCCCGTTACGCGCCCTCGATGCCAACGGGTTCGGCGACGTTGCAGACTCCATCGAGGCGTTCGCGTACGCCATCTCCATCGGCGTGCGCATCGTCAATAACTCCTGGGTGGCGCCGCACTCCCAGGCCCTGGAGGATGCGGTGCAGGCCACCGAGGATGCGGACGTGCTGATGGTGGCCGCGGCCGGGAACTTTGGTTTCGACCTGGAGGTGGATCCGGTCTACCCTGCTTCCTTCCCCAACGACAATATCGTGGTGGTGACCACCAGCAATGACGACGATCGTCGCCCCTTCTTCGCCAGCATCGGGTCGGCGAGCGTGGACCTGGCGGCGCCCGGAGTCAACATCTTCAGCACTGTGCTCGGCGGCAGCTATGGTTTCAACAGCGGAACCTCCATGTCCACGCCCCACGTCTCCGGAGCGGCCGCGTTGTTGATGTCCGTGGCTCCCAACCTGCCGGCGTCCTCGGCGCGCAGGATTCTCGTGCAGACCGCCGAGCCCGCCGAGGCGTTCTCCGGGCTGACGGTGAGCAGCGGCACGGTGCACATCGGCAATGCTCTGTCCAGCCTGGACACCATGGCCCCGGGAGCCGTGGACGATCTATCGGTGGAGGAGAGCTTCAGCAACTCCCTGGCCATGAGCTGGACTGCCACCGGCGACGATGGGGAGCAGGGCGCCGCCCTCGCCTATGACCTGCGCATCGCCACGACACCCCTGGACGAGGCGACGTTTCTCACCGGGACAAGGATCCACGGCGTGCCGCCGCCCGGACAGGCCGGCTCCCGGGAGAGCTTCGAGATCCCCGATCTGCTGCACGGCACCAGCTATCATGTGGCGCTGCGCGCCGAGGACGATTGGGGCAATGCCGGTCCGGTGAGCAACGTGGTGACGGCCACCACCCTTCCCGCGCCGTCGGCGTCGCTGACACCGATCACCTTCGAGGCTTCCCTGTTCACCGGCCAGTCGGTGGGCACGGTGATCACGCTCCACAATGCCGGCCCGGGCACTCTGGACTGGAGCATCCCCCCGCCTCACGTCATCGGCCCCACCGGTCTGGAGGTCGAGAACGTTGCCGGCGTCTTCCCCGCTGCCGGGAGATTGGCGGCGGGCTCCGCGCAGGAGATCACCGTCACGCTCGATGCTCTGGGCCTCGACGGCGGTCTCTACGACGGGACGGTGGAGATCGAGTCCAACGACCCTGCGCGCCCCCAGCTACTCCATTCCTCGCAGCTCACCGTCATCGACGCGGCCGACATGAGGGTCCGGGGAGCGCAAGCCCTCCTGGAGTCCACGGCGCCGTACTTCTTCGGCGGCGGCCAGACGTCCCACGCCCTTCCCATCACGCTGCCGGTGGGGGGCGGCGGCACGCTGGAGCTGGCGGCCAACGGAAACTTCGGCCGCATCCACGAGCTCGCCACCCTGCACGTCGAGGGCCTGGTGCTGGGGCCGGTGGGCGGGCAGGGGATCGACTGCGCACCCACCACCGCCGGCTTCCCCCTCAGCCCGGACGAGTTGCAGGATCTGGTGGCGGACGGCGTGGTGGAGGTAGTTGTCCAGAACACCATCACGGTGGAGGTCCTGTGCAACATCAACGAGCACACCGTGCGTCTGCACTACCGCGGGCCCTTCGACCATATCGACTTCGGCATGGTGCGTAGCGGCCAGGAACGCGAGATCCCCTTCGAGGTGGAGAACCGGGGCAGCCTGGACCTGACCCTGCAGTTGCAACTCGATGGTTCCGGGTTCAGCATCCCCTGGACCGAGCGCACTGTGCCCGCAGGCAGCACGCTGGAGGTTCCCATCCTGTTCGCCCCCGGCGCCGCCGGGCCGGTCCAGGGTTCGCTGGTCCTCTCCGGTAACGACCCCGATACGCCCGAGTTCCTCACCACGCTGCAGGGCGTCGGAGAGGCTCCACCGGTCCTGGAGATCAACCCCGAGTTGCTGGAGTCCACGCTGCAAGCAGGCGCCGGCGGTGCACACACCGTCACTCTGACCAACGCCGGGGGTGAGTCCATGGACTTCTCCCTGGAGCTGCCTGCTGAGGCAAGCTTCCTCACCGCACAGCCGGAAGCCGGCATCATTGCCGCGGGCGCATCGCAGGATGTGACGGTGCTGCTGGACAGCTCGGGGCTGACCTCCGGGCTTCACAGCGCCGTCCTGGCGGTGCACACCAACGACCCGGACCGACCGGTGGCGGACATCGTGGTGAATCTCACCGTCCTGGGCGGCCCTCGCCTGGTCACCTCCGGCGACCTGGACTTCGGCAGCGTTGTGGTGGGGGCCACTGCCGGACTGGCGCTGGCAGTGAGCAACCCGGGAAACGACCCGCTGGAGATCGCAGCGGTGGACAGCAGCCTGCCGGACGTGATCGCATCGCCGGCTTCGTTGGTGCTGATGCCGCAGGACTCCGCCACCATCACGGTCCAGTTCACACCGTCCGGAACCGGCGCCATCGACGGGACGCTCACCGTCCTGAGCAACGACCCGGACTCACCGGCGACAGCGCTGGCCGTCTCCGGGTCGGGTCAGGAGGCGCCGTCCCTGCAAGTGGAGCCGGTGGAGATCCAGGCGACCTTGCTGGAGAACCGCAGCGAGAGCCGGGTGGTGACCCTGTCCAACGCGGGCACGGGCGAGCTCGCCTATGTGCTCACGTTGACGCCCGCTGAGCCGGCATTCGCCTCGCTGGATGTGTCCTCGGGCCTGGTGCCGCCTTCCTCATCGGCGAACGTAAGTGTCCTCCTGGACAGCACAGCTCTTGCTCCCGGCCCCTACGAGGCGGAGCTCCACGTGACCTCCAACGACCCCGCCACGCCTCTGCTCATCGTACCTGTCCGCCTGACGGTGGTGGGAACGCCGGACCTGTTCCTCCCCGGCGCGGCGCTGATGCTGGAGTCGCAGCGCGAGTTCTTCGACACGAACGAGACCACCACGCATTCCCTCTCACTCACGGTGCCTCCGGCCGGCGAGGGCCTGGTGGAACTCACCGCCGATGGGGACTTCGGCGCCTCGTTCGAGACCGCCACGGCGTCCGTCGACGGACAGCTTCTGGGCTCCGCTGGAGGCGCCGGGCAGGACTGCAGCGTCGCCGTGGCGAGCTTCACACTGGATGCCGACCGTCTGGCGGAACTGGCCGGGGACGGCGTGATCTCTTTCCAGGTGCAGAACTCCGATGAGGTGGCTCCGTTCTGCATCGCAAACCTGCACCGGGTACGGCTGAGCTACCGCTCCGCGCCGGATCGCCTGTCCTTCGACCCCACATTCGTGGGCGGCCGGCGGGACCAGCCCTTCGCCGTGGAGAACCGCGGCACGGCATCGCTGGAGGTGAGCCTCGGCACCGACACCCCGGACTTCACCCCATCGGCAGGCTCGCTGTCCATCGCTCCCGGGGAGACGCGCATGATCTCGGTGACGTTCGCACCCGGCAGCGCGGGACCGAAGAGCGGCAACCTGCTCCTGGACAGCAACGACCCGGACATGCCCCAGGTGCTGGTGCCGCTGCAGGGGATGGCAGAGCCGGCGCCCGTCCTGAGCGTGACGCCGCCGGCGCTGGACGTGATCCTGTCCGAGGGGGGCCAGAGCGTCGGCTCCCTGCAGCTATCCAATGACGGCGGCAACCCGCTGGAGTTCTCCATCCGTCGGCAACTCCTGCCGCCGGTGTTCAGCCAGGGTGACCCCGATCATCCCACCCTGGGTGCAGTGGAGCGGACGTTCCAGCTGCTGAGCCCCAGCCCGGAGCCGCTTTCCTGCATCGT
The DNA here is from genome assembly GCA_965371955.1 of uncultured bacterium. Lineage (GTDB taxonomy): Bacteria > Acidobacteriota > Polarisedimenticolia > CBDVAL01 > CBDVAL01 > CBDVAL01. The sequence goes on from CBDVAL010000001.1 coordinate 25,338, forward strand.
CGAGGATGACGCCCGCGGCCATCTCTACGGGCAGGCGCACCAGGGCGACACGTTCTACCGCTATCTCGCCGTGGACGATGCCTGGGAACGTCTCACCACGGCACCCCTGAACGCCAGCGGCGGCTGCGGGGCGGCACTGCTGGACGATACCGTCTATACCGCCTATGGCTTCGACAGTTCCGCCCTGGGCGCGTACGACATCGAAGCGGGACGCTGGTCCATGGTGGACAATCCGCTCATCCTTCCTTCCGCCAACATCGCCAGCGACGGGGAACGATTCCTTTATATCGCCTCCGGCTCCCAGCTGCTGCGCATCGACCCGATCTCGGGCGAGAACACCCTACTGAGCAGACCTCCGTTCGCCTTCACGCGGCTGGGCGGCCTGCGGCACTCTGAAGGTATCCTCTATGGTCATCGCGGCAGCGGCCGGACCCAGGCGGCGAGCTACGATATCGCCGCCGATCAGTGGGCCATCCTGCCGCAGCTCTCCGAGGGAGCGCTCCTGGGTGGCGCGTTCAACCCGGTGGATGAGGAGTACCTGGCCTACGGCCCGAACCAGGGGCAGAACCTGTACCGCTATTCGCTGCGCACCGGAGCCTGGGACGCCACCACCATCCCCTTCTTCTCCGTGGGTCACGGTGGCATGGGGTGGTTGACGCTGCCCGTGCCGGGCGTCTACTTCGTCGAGGGCCAGAACGGCACAGGGCTGGCGCGCTGGGTCACCGGCAGCCTGTTCGCCAGCGTCAGCCCGTCGTCGGGAATCATCCCACCGGGAAGCTCGCAGAGTGTCGGCGTGACCTTCGACGGCACCGGCCTGGCTCCGGGCCTGCATCCCATGAATCTGCGCATCGCCAGCAACGACCCGTTGCGTCCCGAGACGGCGACACCGGCCGAACTCACCATCCTGGGCACACCGGAGCTCTCCTTCGTGCAACAGGCGCTGACGGTGGAGTCGGGCAAGCTGTACTTCACGGCCGGCGGGCGCACCGAGCACCACCTGACGCTGGATCTGGCGCCCATCGGCGGCGCCACGCTGGCCCTCACCCTGGAGGGCGACTTCGGCCAGGCCGGCGAGACGGCGACCCTGATGGTAGAAGGCCTGGACTTCGGCCCCACGCAGAGCGACGGCGGCGACTGTGCGCCGGTGACCGCGAGATTCGACCTCAGCGCCGGCAACCTGGCGGTGCTGGCGGCGGATGGCGTCCTCGACGCCGAGGTGCAGAACGCACCCGGCGTCGAGCTGCTGTGCCCGGTCAACCGCCACACCTTGCGATTGTTCTACAACGGCAAGCCGGAGGTGGACTTCGGCAGCTCCTTCCTGGGCGTTGCGGTGGAGCGCTCTCTGACGCTGGCCAACACCGGCTCCGCCACCCTGGAGGCGCACGGACTGCACACCGACCGGACCGAGTTCTCGGTGACGCCGCAGGCTGTGACCTTGCCCCCGGGCGGCTCGTCCGAGATCTCCCTGGTCTTCCTGCCCGGCCAGGTGCAGGCCTTCGACGGCAGGCTGATCCTGGACAGCAACGATCCGAACGCCTCCCACCTGGAGATCATCCTGCGCGGCACGGGCGTGGATCTGCCGCAAGTGGGTGTGGACCCGCCGGGCCTGCAGGCAACCGTGAACGCGGGCAACCGCGAACAGCAGACGCTGCGCATCCTGAACACCGGAGGCGGCCCGCTGGAGTTCTCCGTGACGCTGGAGAGCGCGGACAATGGGGTTCCGCCGTCGGACTACGCGCTCCTGGTCGTATCGTCCGGGATCGTGCCGGCGGGCAGCCACGCGGAGGTGCCGCTGGTGTTGCACGGCCAGGGGGTGCCGCCCGGCGAGTATCTTGCGCGCATCGTCGTCGCCAGCAATGACCTGCAACTCCCCCGGCTGGAGGTCCCCGTGACATTGAACATCGTGGGCGCCGCCAACCTGCAGCTCGGGGGCGAGGAGACCACGCAGGAGTCGCGACAGGAATACGTGGACGCGGGTGCCTTCACCGAGCATGCCTTTGCCCTGCAGGAGGACCTGGTGGGACCGGTCCTGCTGGAGCTGGAGTCCAGCGGTGACTTCGGCAACAGCGTCGAGAATGCCGTGGTGAACATCGAGGGAACCGTGGCCGGTTCCGCCGGAAACTTCGGAGAGGACTGCATCTCCTGGACACGATCGTTCGTCGTCTCCCGGGCGGAGATGGAACCAATCCGTATCGATGGACGGCTGGAGGTACGAGTGGAGAACACCGCCGCCGTGGATCCCCGGTGTCCGGACAACGATCACATCGTGCGCTTGCGGACGGTGGCTCCCCTGCAGCGGCTGGACTTCGGCTCGGTGATCGTGTCCACGGCACAGGGACGGACGATCCTGGTGGACAACAGCGGCAGCACGGCTCTGGAGGTGACTTCCATCAGCAGCACCGCGCCTGAATTCTCCACCTCCTCGAACTCGCTGGTGGTGGCTCCCGGCGCCTCGGAAGCCCTCACCGTGTTCTTCTCGCCGCCGTCCGAAGGCACCTTCGATGCCGTGATGCTCGTCGACAGCAACGACCCCGACGGCGTCCTGGAGATACCGCTCTCCGGCAGCGGCATCGGAGCTCCGCGCATCACGGTGGATCCGACGCTGCTGTTCACCACGGTGGCCCAACAGGAGGAGGCGACTCTGGCCGTGCAGATCTCCAACGGTGGTTCCGGCCCGCTGGAGTTCCGCATCGAGATCCCGTCCGCGGGTGACGCGTTCGCGCAAGCCGTCCCCGCCATGGGTACGGTGCCGCCGGGCTCCACCACCGAGGTCGGCGTACGCTTCCTGGCCGGCAGCCTGGAGGCGGGATTCCACCTTTCCGAGTTGCAGATCCTCAGCAATGACCCGGACACGCCGGCCGTCCTGGTGCAGGCCCTGCTCTCCGTCGTGGGCGCACCGGACCTGTCGATCCGGGAGTCGCTGACGCTGCAATCGATCCAGGAGTTCTCCTTCCCCGGCGCGCTGACCCGGCATTCCTTCCCGGTGCGCAGCATGCCGGCCGGATCAGGAACACTGGAGCTGATCGTCGGCGGGGACTTCTCGGACCCCGCGGAATTCGCCATGGTGCAGGTGCAGGGCCTGCCGCGGGGATCGTTGGGCAACACAGGGACGGATTGCACCACCGCATCCACCGACCTGGAGCTGACGCCGGCGGAGATGACCTCCTTCGGACAATCCGGCAACCTGGAGGTGGTGCTGACCAACACCGAGGCGGTACAGCCCATCTGCTCGGATAGCTTCCACAGCGTGGCACTGCGCTATCAGGCCCTGGTTCAGGAGCTGGACTTCGGCGAGGTCTTCCTCGGCGAACAGCGCACCCTGATGGTGGACTTCGTCAACCAGGGCGGTGAGGAGCTGCAGGTGACCGCCCTCGGTCTGGACGATCCCGCTTTCTCGATCTCCGGGGATCCCTTCTCGCTGGGACCGGGAGCGTCCCGTGCGCTGGAGATCACGTTCCGGCCCGATCAGACCGGCCCGCTGGGGTCCAGCCTTGCGGTGGAGAGCAACGACCCGGGCAAGGAGGCCCTGCTCACCGTGGAGGGGATCGGCCGGGAACCGCCGGTCCTGGAGATCGTACCTGCACAGCTGGAGTCGGAGATCTTCCAGGCCGATAGTGAAGTGCAGACGATGGTCCTGTCCAACACCGGCGGCAGCGAACTGTCGTTCTCGCTGGAGGTGGATCCCGCAGTCACCAATACGTACCTGCAGGTCGAACCCTCTGCGGGAACCATCCCTGCCGGGGGGGTCCAGCTTGTGACCGTCACCTTCGACGCCGGGGAGATCGCCCCCGGCCTGTTCGAGACCATCATCCTCGCCACCAGCAATGACCCTGAGGGGCCGGCTGTCGCCATTCCGGTGGCGCTCACGGTGATCGGACGGCCGGTGGTGCAGCTACCCCGGGAGCGGGTCACGGTGGAGTCCGCTCAGTCGTACTTCCTGCAGGGAGATCGAACCTTCCACCAGCTGCCCATCACCGTTCCCCCCGCCGGAGACGGCATGTTCTTCATCACTGCAGACGGGGACTTCGGGCTGCCGGCCGAGATCGCGAGCGCCTCCGCCGAGGGGCGCTTCCTCACCAGTGTGGGCGGTCTGGGCCGGGATTGCACGGCGGGCACCGGCGTCGCCCCGATCCTGTTGGCCGACCTGCAAGCCCTGGCGGCGGATGGCATGGTGGAGCTGGAGGTGGAGAACAGCCCGGTGGTGGAGGCCAAGTGTGAAGTGGACCAGCACCGTATCCGGCTGGTGTACGACGGCGAACCCTTCTTGCTGGACTTCGGCACGGTGTTCGTGGGCGTGGAGAAGGAACATCCGTTCCTGGTCTCGAACTCGGGCTCCGGCGTTCTGGAGATCGCATCGGCCGCCACGGACTCGCCGGAGGTGACCGTGATTGGCCTGCCCGCCACCATCCTACCGGGTGAATCGGCGGAGATCCTGGCGGTCTACCGCCCCTCCACGCCGGGACCGCTGGCAACTCTGGTTCACCTGCACTCCAACGATCCCGGCCGGCCCGTCACCACGATCCCGGCGCAAGGGACGGCTGCTGGGCCGCCGGTCGCCATGCTCGAGCCATCGTCGGTGCAGGCGGCGCTGCCTCCGGACGATCCTCGCGTGCGCGTCAAGACCGTCCGGCTCAGCAACACCGGCAGCAGCGAGCTGGAGTGGAGCATCAGTCGTCTGACCGCCCGGGTAGCCGCCGCCTCGTCCTGGGCGCCGGAGCCCAAGGGAGACGAATCGCGGAACGGTGACGGTCTGCTCTCCGGTCCTCGCGCGGCCCGGACCGGCGGCCCGGACCCCGACGGCTACCGATTCCGCGACAGCGACGAGCCGGACGGGCCGCTGTTCTTATGGGTGGAGACGGCCCGCAGCGGGACGGCCCTGGCTGTGGACGGGGACGACGAGACGTCGGAGCCCGTCCCGCTGGGGTTCGAGTTCCCGTTCTACGACGAGACGTTCACGCAGCTGCGCATATGCACGAACGGCTGGCTCAGCTTCAGCTCGGACGGGACGCAGTTCAGCAACCCGGACGCGCTGCCCAGCACCAGCCCGGCAGTCCCTCGGTTCCTGCTGGCGCCGTTCTGGGATGACCTCGACCTGCGCGGCGAGCGCCGCATCAGCTACACGAATGACGCCTCGCGCTTCATCGTGCAATTCACCGGCGTCGACCGTTACGCCAGCGATGCCGACCTGACGTTCCAGGTGATTCTCTACCCCAGCGGCCGGATCCTGTTCCAGTATCTCTCCCTGTCCGGCGTCCAGGACAGCGCCACCGTGGGCATCCAGAACGGTGACGGAACCGCCGGGCTGCTGGCCGGCTACAATGACGGCTACGCTCACGACGGGCTGGCCGTGGAGTTCGCGCCGGTTCCCGAGTGGGTGCGTATCGAGCCGGCATCGGGTGTAGTGCCCGTCTCTGGCCACACGGACATGGACGTCGTGTTCACTTCCGCCGGTCTCGGGCCGGGTGACTTCCATGCCGTGCTGGAGGTGTACACCAACGATCCGGCTCATGAGACGCTGGGCGTGGACGCGGTCCTGCACGCCGCCCTGGTGCCACTGGACCGCTTCGAGATCCTTCCCAGGACGGTGAAGCGTGCGTCGGGCCGCGGGTCCATCCGGATGGACCTACAGCTCCCGCCGGGGTTGGACCCGCGTGACGTGCTCCTGCCCAGCGTGACCGTGAACGGGTCGCCGCTGCCCGAGGGCGTGCAGGTGTCGTTCCGTGACGGGAACGATGATGGCGTCGAGGAGCTCACCCTGCGCCTGGACCGGGAGTCGTTCCTTGCCATCGCCGGCGAGAGCGGCATCGTGACGGTCCTCGGTGAGGTGCGCGAGACCACCTGGTTCAGCGGAACCTCCAGTGTCCGCATCCGCTGACGGCGGCCGGTTGCGAAGCGCAACCATCCGGCGCGCCGCCGTGGTATATTTGGAACCCATTTCATAATTGTCGCCCGTCCCTGACCTGTGGAGATCGACTTGACCGGATGGTGGCTTCGCCTCACGAGCAGCTGGCTGATTCCTCTGCTGCTGGCGGTAACGGCGGCACTGCCGGCGGTAAAGGTGGAATCCTACGAAGAAGCCGGGTTCGACGAGTTCGCCACGTACGCCTGGATCCAGGGGACGCCCGCACGGCGTGAAGGGTTGGAGCAGGCGATTCGAACCGCCGTGGAGCTGGAACTGGAGTCCCGCGGGCTGCAGCAGGTGGACCAGGGCGCCGATCTTCTCGTGGCCACGCATGCGTCCCGGGAGGGGACCGCAGGGCTGGACCCCAAAGCCTTCGTGTACGGCGGTGCCCCCTGGAAGGGATGGACCGACCACGGACCCATCGAGGGGGCCCTTCTGGTGGACCTGGTGGACGGCAAGTCGAAGCAGCTTCTGTGGCGCGGGTTGTCCACCAGCAAGGTTCCCGCGTCCACGGTGAAGGCCGAGAAGAAGGCGGTCAAGCTGATCCGCAAGATGTTCCGCGAGTATCCGCCGGGTCCCTGATCTAGACCTGCCGGTAGCGGAAGCAACCGGTGAGATGGTCGTTCACCAGGCCCACCGCCTGCATGTGGGCGTAGCAGATGGTGGAGCCCACGAACGAGAAACCGCGCTGCTTGAGATCCTTGCTCATGGCGTCGGACTCCTTCGTGGTGGCGGGCACTTGCGCAAGAGTCCTCCAGCGGTTCTTCTTCGGCCGTCCACCCACGAACGCCCAGAGGTAGGCACTGAACGACCCGAGTTCCTTCTGCACGGCGAGGAAGGCACGTGCGTTCTTTCTTGCCGCCTCCACCTTGAGGCGGTTGCGCACGATGCCGGGGTTCTGCAGCAGCCGCTCCAGCTTGCGGCGGTCGAACCGCGCCACCCTGGCGACGTCGAATCCGGCGAACGCCTTGCGGAACGCCTCGCGTTTGCGCAAGATGGTCAACCAGCTCAGGCCGGCCTGGAACCCCTCCAGGATGAGGAACTCGAACATGGTGCCGTCGTCGTGCACCGGCACGCCCCACTCCTCGTCATGATAGGCCACGTAGAGTGGGTCGGAGCCCGCCCAGCCGCAGCGCTTCATTCCGAGCGGATGACCACCCGGTTGAACGCGCCGTCGGAGCGCAGCCGGTAGGCCGGACCGCTCCGCTTGCGGGCGTTGGAGCGGCGGTCCACCAGGTTGATGAAGCCGTCGGTGGAGACGCGCACCGGGGTGTCCTCGGGCACCACCAGCTCCAGATGGTTGAAGGCGCCCTCCAGGTTCACACGGACGTCGGTCCGGGGCGCTCCCAGGCGCAACGTGAGATCGTTGAAGGCCCCGTCCAGGTCCACGCGCGTGATCTCGATGGTCTCCAGATCCAGTTCCCCCCCGGAGAACGCGGTCTCCAGCTGCAGCGCCATGGGCAGGTCGTCGGCCACGTCCACATCCCAGAGGTGCCTCCTGCCGGGCAGGAAGTGAATGCTGCCGGACCGCCAGCGCCCGCCGCGCAGATAGACCCGCGACGAGTCGCCGCGATCCGAGACACGCACGCTGCCGCGATTCGACGGTGCCGTGCGTCCCTGGAGCAGCATCCCCGGGGCCACCGAGCCGGCTCGCAGGTCCAGGTCCGCCAGGGCCATGCGCGCCTCCAGGCTCCAGGACTTCACCTCCGCGTCCCGGACGGCCTGCACCGTCTTCCAGTCCGTGGAGGGCGGTTCGGCGCCGCGCCATGCCACGTAACTCAGGGTACCCATGAGGAGCAGCGGCGAGAGCAGGACGGCCCAGGGCGCCTTGCTGCGCTCGAACATCAGGCGCAAACCCAGGGCAATGAGGAGTAACGGCCAGAAAGCCAGCGCATCCATCCAGAAGCCACGATGCAGCATGCCCTGCGTGGAAAGGAAGAAGAACACGCCGAAGCCGATGAAGCACAGCCCGCGCGAAGCGCGCCGCCACGCGATGCGTGACTCGCTCATGCCCTCTCCTCACGGGAGCGCATCAGCATCGACACGCCGATGGCCACCAGGATCAGAGGCCACAGGTTTCCGAAGCGCAACCAGTGCGGCCAGTGGAACATCCAGGAGAATCGATCCAGCAGGAACACCAACCCCAGGACGATGAGGACGACCCCGCCAATCATGCGGCCGCGGCCCGAGTCCCTCACCTCCCGGACCTCGTCGGCAACTCTCTCTCCAGCCGCGCGCACCTGCTCCCCGGCCGCGCGCACCTCTTCCGCCACCTTCTCTCCGGTGGGCGTCTGCTGCGGAACACCTTCTTCATTGGTCGGCATGATCACCCAGCAAATGATGTAGAAAAGGAGCCCGATGCCGTTGGCCAGGCACAGGAGAACGAAGCCCAAGCGTACCAGCACCGGGTCCACGTTGAAATAGTCGGCGAAGCCGGCGGCCACACCGCCGACCACCGCCTTGCGTCGATTCCTTGTCAGGCGTTGAGCCATGTTCCCCCCTTCAGCGACAGGTGCCCCTGCCAAGGGGGGCCGTCACTCCAGTCTACGAAATCCGGACCACGGACGTTGCATGGACTCCTCCGCGAACCCAGCCGGAGGCGCAAAATCGGTGCAAAACAAGGGTTTCTCGGGCCGGCCGGGTTCTGCTATTCTGGGCCCGAGGCGGGAGATCCTGCTGAAATCGGTTCTCTTGCTGCTCCTGGCCGGCTACGTCTACTCTTCACTGTTTTCAGGGGGTGGTTGATGCAACAGCACCTGCACGAGTTCCTGATCGCCACGACCCGGCGAGGCATGGTGGACTTCACCGCGCAAGTTGCCTCGTGGGTTGCCTCCAGCGGCGTCCGGGAGGGGCTGCTCACGTTGCACGTCCTGCATACGTCGGCTTCTCTCCTCATCCAGGAAAACGCCGACCCCGCGGTACAGTCGGACATGGAGCGATTTCTCGAGCGGCTGGTGCCGGACGGCGATGCCATCTATCGCCACACCGCGGAGGGCCCGGACGACATGTCCTCCCACGTGCGCTCCGCCCTCACGGCCACCAGCCTCTCCATCCCGGTGCAGGCAGGCCGGCCCACCCTGGGAACCTGGCAGGGGATCTACCTCTACGAACATCGCGTCGCGCCGCATCAGCGGCGTGTCGCGGCGCACCTGTTGGGCGAGTAGAGGAATCGCGTGAACCGAACCGAACAACCGGATGTGGCCATCCTGGGCGGCGGACTGGCAGGGCTTTGCCTGGCCATCCAGCTCAAGCGGGAGCGCGCCGGGACGTCGGTCATCGTCCTGGAGAAGGCCCCCCATCCGCCGCCGGCGGCGGCCCACAAGGTGGGTGAGTCCACGGTGGAGCTGGCGGCGTTCTACTTCAGCAAGGTCCTGGGGTTGCAAGAGCACCTGGACCGCCACCAGTTGCGCAAGTACGGGCTGCGTTTCTTCTTCCGCAGCAGTGATCCCTCGGAGGACATCGCCCGCCGGGTGGAGGTGGGAGCCAGCGACTACATGCCGACACCGAGCTACCAACTGGATCGGGGGCTGTTCGAGGCGTTCCTGGCGGAGCACGCCGCCACGCTGGGTGTGGAGTTCGTCGACTCCGCCGCCGTCTCCGGGGTGGAGTTGTCGGACGAACCGGCCAGGCATCGCATCCAGTACCGCCACGACGGCAGCGCGAAACAGCTCCGGCCACGCTGGGTGGTGGATGCCAGCGGCCGGACCAGGCTCCTGGCGCAGCAGCGGAATCTCTCGTCTCCGGTGAGCCACCGCGCCAGCGCCGTCTGGTTCCGCGTGCAGACACGGCTGAACATCGACGACTGGAGCAGCGCCGCGTTGTGGCGCCGCGACGGCAGGTCGGAAAGATTCTCGCGCTGGTACAGCACGAACCATCTCATGGGCCCCGGATACTGGGTGTGGCTCATCCCGCTGGCGTCGGGCGCCACCAGCGTCGGCATCGTCACCGATGAGGCCATGCATCCCGTGGGCGGGTACAACACGCTGGACGACGCCATGGACTGGCTCCGCCGGCACGAACCGGCCTGCGCGCAGCACATCGAGCCACACCGCGAGCGCATCCTGGACTTCAAGGTGATCCGCAGCTACTCCCGCGATGTCACCAGCGTGTTCTCAACGCAGCGCTGGGCGCTCACCGGCGAGGCCGGCGTCTTCGTGGACCCGTTCTACTCCCCGGGCAGCGACTTCATCGCCATGAGCAACAGCTTCGTGGCCGATCTGATCCGTCGCGACATGGAAGGCGAGCCCATCGCCAAGCGCGCCCGCATCTACGACCAGCTCTACCTGTCGTACAGCCGCAACACGTTCCCGCTGTTCGAGGGGCAGTATCCCCTGTTCGGCAACCCCCTGGTCATGCCGGTGAAGGTGGTGTGGGACTTCGCCGCCTACTGGACCTTCCTGGCCTTTGTCTTCTGCCAGGGCAGACTGTGTGACCTGAGCCTGTTCGTCCACACGCGCACCGGCGTCGGGCGATTGCGCCTGCTGAACGAGAGGATGCAGCGCTTGCTGCGCCAGTGGCATGAGGTGGAGCGGACGACACCGGAACCGGTGTTCCTCGATCTGACCCGGTTGGAGGTCCTGCCCCGCCTCAACGGCGGACTGACGGACGCGCTCTCCGACGAGGACTACCTGGCGCGCCTGGAGGAGAACATCACCCTGATGCACTCCCTGGCCGCGGAGATCGCCTGGGTCGCCGGCAACCGTCACCCGTCGCTTCCCGTCGCCGAGTTGGGCGGGGATCAGCCGCCTGCCAGCGCGCACCTGGAGAAGCTGTTCGACGCCCTCGCCCTGGCTCAGCGCTGCCGGCCGGGCCTCTAGAACTCAGGCGCGCTCCAGGAACAGCCAGGCCGCTGCGCCGCCCGAGGCATGCGTGCAGCCCAGCAGGGTTCGTGGCGCATCCAGCGGCGTCCCATCGTGCGGCACGATGCCGAGCGACGGGTCGGGCTCGCGGAACCCGGCGGTGGGCCCGAACGTGGCGCCCTCCATGGCCAACAACAGGGATGCGAGGTAGCCGCCGCCGTACTCGCCGGTGACGGCCTTGGGCGCCAGGATGGGCGGCAGCTTCTCCTCACCCCACAGCGCCCGCAGCGTCAGCGCCTCCAACCGATCGCCGGTCACGGCGCCGGACGCGCCGGAGACGATGCGCTGGATCTCGCCGGGCTGCAGCGACAGGCGGCGCATGGAGGCCGCCATGGAACGCGACAGACCCTGGTGATCGCGGCCCCAGGAGGTTGCCGTCGCCGACGGGTCGTTGGCCTGTCCCCCGCCACGGATACGCGCAAGAATGCGGGTGTTGTCTCGAAGAGCATCCTCCTCACGCTCGAGCAGGAGCATCGTCGCACCGTCGCCCATGAGAAAGCCGTTGCGTCCCCGGTCGAACGGACGTGCACTTTCCTCCTCGCCGTCCCGGGCCACGGCCAGCGCGCCGAAGCGGTCCAGGACCGAATGCGACAGAGGATCGTACTCGTCCACGACGCCCACCAGCGCCATGTCGGCCCGCCCCGACTCCACCTCGGCAGCACCGCGCAACACGGCGATGAGCGCACCCGCCTCGCGCTGCGTGAACGTGAAGTTGCCCTCCCGAGCGCCGAAGGCAATGGCGATCTGCGCCGCAGGAGCATTGGCCACCGACTCGGCGAACAGGAAGGGTGACGTGGCCTCCGGGCCCGAGTCGTTCAGCTCGCGCAGGATGCGCTCGCACAGCGAGGCCGGGCCCAGGCAGGTGGCCATGGAGACCGTCATGCGGCGGCGCCCCAACGAATCCTCGTCATGGCCCGCATCCGCCCACGCCATGCGCGCCGCGCCCACGGAATAGCGCGATGACGGACTCATCCGTCGCGCTATGCGCCCGGGAACCCACTGGCGCAGCTCGCCGGCGTCAACCTGTGCCGCCGTGCGTGCCGAGTCCAGGCGGTGGTAGCCACCGGAACGATCCACCGGCGAGGCCAGTTGCCTGGACTCGCGCAGCGCCTGCGCCAGACCGGGCCGGCCGCAGCCACCAGGGCCCACCGTCCCCATCCCGGTGATCACCACGCGCGCGCTCACGGTCCTTCCCCATTCCATCGCGACAGGATCAGCGCCGCGTTGGCGCCGCCGAAACCGAGGTTGGTGGAGAGCACCGTCCGGACATCCTTCATCACACGCGGCGTCGATCGCACCAGATCCAGCGACATCGCCGGATCCAGCGGGGGCTCGGCCGGAACCGGATGCGCCTCGCCTTCCTGCAGGCAGAGCACGCAGACCACCGTCTCCAGGGCGCCTGCGGCGCCGAGAAGGTGGCCGAACAGCGCCTTGGAGCAGGTCACCGGGATACCGGCTGCGCGCTCGCCGAACACCTGGCGGAAGGCGTTCCACTCCGCGGGGTCGTTGTGCTCCGTGCCGGTGGCGTGCGCGTTGATCAGATCGACGGCCTCCGGCTCCATCCCCGCGTCGCGCAGGGCCAGGCGGATGGCGTGGGCAGCGCCGTCGCCGTCCGCATCGGGCGCGGTCATATGGCCGGCATCACAGGAGGTGCCGAAGCCGGACACGGTTGCCAGCGGGCGAGCCCCCCGGGCGCGAGCATGCGGCAGCGATTCCAGCACCAGCGCACCGGCGCCCTCGCCCAGGGACATCCCGGCCCGCCGCGCGCGGAACGGACGACAGGGCTCGAGGTCCACGGCGCGCAACGAGTTGAATCCGGCGTAGGTGAGCTCGCAGAGAGAATCCGCGCCGCCCGCCAGCGCCACCTCCACGGCCCCCGAGCGCACCGCCTGGAGCCCCAGCCCGACGGCCATGGAACCCGATGCGCATGCCGTGGAGAGCGTCTCCACCGGTCCGCGCACCTGGAAGTGCCGCGCCACCGCGGCACTGGGCCCATCGTTGGCCGCGGAGGACAGCGCTCCCACCCTGGCACGCCGCGTCGGCTGCTGGCCGTGGGTCTCGGCCAGCATGCGTTCCAGCTCGAACATGCCGCCCGTGCTGCTGCCCCAGTAGACTCCCACATGCGCTTCGGAGAGCAACGCCCCCAGGTCTGCGTGCTGCACGGACTCGTGCACGGCGGCCACGGCGAAGCGATCCGACCAGGACAGGCGGCGCGCCTCCTGCGCCGTGAGCGGCAGCGTGGACGGGCCGTCCGGCACCTGGGCCGCCACATGCGAGCGGTGCCGGCTGTGATCGAACCGGTCGAAGCCGCGGATGGCGGTACGCCCGGCGCGCAGACCGGCCCACAGCGCGCGCCGGCCCCACCCGAAGCCGCTCACCGCGCCGATGCCGGTGACCACGACCATGGGTGCCGGCGGGCTGTCAGTTCTGGACGACATGGGCGGTAGCCTTGCACCTCTCCACCAGGTCGGCCAGGGTGCTCACCGATGCGAACGTCTTCGGCCCGGCCTCGCTGGTGGGGATCTTGATATGGAACGTCCTCTCCAGCCCCACGAGGAGTTCGAGGGCGTCGATGGAGTCGAGACCGAGGCCGCCCTCGAAGAGCGGCTGATCATCGCCGATCTCCTGCGGAGACAGACCGTCGAGGCGGAGACTCTCCACCACGAGTCTCTTGATGCGATGGCGGGTGTGGCGGTTCTTCGTCATGCCGGGTTTCGTTTGCTGGCGCGGGAACACTTGGTCTCTTCGGAGCGGCATCATCTATACTAGCATATCGGTTTGACCATGCACCGGCAGGATCTCGCAAGGAAACCATGACACACCCCATCCTGGAGAGGTTCGGGCGACTGCTGGAACAGGCGCCCGACAGGACCCTGGTGGCCAATCGCGCGCGGTCCACTTCGGTGGCGGGCGTCCACGAGATGGCCCGCCGCGCCGAGCGGCGCCTGAAGGATACGTCCCTGCGCGCCGGAGGGCTGCTGGGACTGGTGGCTCCCGCGGGACCCGGCTTCCTTGCCGCACTGCTGGCGCTCCGACGGCTGAAGCTGGCCGCACTGCTCCTCGACCCGGACACTCCGCTGAGCGAGCAAGCCAGGGTGGCCCGTGCCCTGGGAGCACCGTCGCTGCTGACCCTGACATCGGCATGGCCGGAGGCCGAGACGGACTGGGTCATCTCCGCGGTTCCCGGGGTGACTCGACCGGCCGAGCTGAACGGAGTGGGCGTGGTCAAGCTCACCTCGGGCTCCACCGGCGAGCCCCGGGGCATCGCCACCAGCGAGAGAGCGCTGGTCAGCGATGCCGATGCCCTCAACCGGACCATGGGCATCACGCCGGACGACCGCCTTCTGTCCGGCATACCCATGTCGCACTCCTACGGGCTCTCCACCCTGGCCGTCACGGCTCTCACCCAGGGGACGACGCTCGTCCTGCCGGATGGCCTCGCCCCGTTCGAGCCGTTCCTGGCCGCCGAGGAGCTCGGGGCCACGGTGTTCCCCACCGTCCCCGCCTTCCTGCACGCGCTGCTGCGCCTGTCGGACCCACCTGCGCAGCCGGCGCGGCTACGGCTGGTGATCTCCGCCGGCGCTCCGCTGACGCCCTCCACGGCGGTGGAGTTCCGCCGCCGCTTCGGGCTGCCCGTCCATGTCTTCTACGGCGCCAGCGAGTGCGGCGGCATCTGTTACGACCGCGAGGGTTCCGCCGGCGAGCGCGGCACCGTGGGCACACCGGTGGAGGGTGTCCGCGTCACGCTGGAATCGTCGCACGGATCACTCCCCGGCGCAGTGGTGATCTCCTCGCCGGCGGTGGCCGAAGGGTACCTTCCCGGGGCGGACAGCAGCCTGGGCGGCGGATGCTTCCGCAGCAAGGACCAGGCGGAATGGCGCGACGGCGAGCTGGCCCTGCGGGGGCGTCGGGAGGACTGGATCAACGTCGGCGGGAAGAAGGTCAACCCACGGGAGGTGGAGGCCGTTCTGAAGCAACTGGACGGTATCGAGGACGCCGTGGTGTTCGGCTTCTCCATCCCCGGGCGCGAGGGAGAGGCCGTCCGCGCCGTGGTGGCCGGCACGGGTGTCCCCGGCTATCTGGAAGTGGTGGCCCGCTGCCGCGACAGCCTGGCGGCGCACAAGGTGCCGCGCAGTGTGCTGGGCGTCCGTGAGATCCCGCGCACCTCGCGAGGCAAGCTCGACTGGAGGCGCATCCGCGCGCTGGCGCCCGGGCAACGGGGAGGGACTACTCTCCTGGAGGAAGAGTAGCTTGTCGCCATTCTGCGTCGGCGATGCGGCTTTCGGGATGGAGGCCGGCCCAGACGAACCAGTACATCGTCCTTACCGGGATCTCCTCGTTCCTCGCCCAGTCCGGCCCCCCCGAGGAGAACCACGCGCGTGTGGACCCGGTGGATCCCTGGTGCTCCACCACGATCTCCCGATGGTCCCAGCGCAGGCGCACGACCTGGCGGCCGCTTCCACCCGGCAGGGCCACGGCCACGGCATCCGAACCGTCGCCGGCGGCAAAGCCGGCCACCTGGGTCTTGCCGGGTAGCCTCGGATCCGGGTTCTCCGTGCCCAGCATTCCCAGCAGGTGCGGCGCCCGGGGATAGAGGACGTGCTTGAGCTTCCTCCGACCCTTCCAGGGCAGGGCGAGAGTGTCGGGGTGGCGCTCCTTCCAATCGCCCCAGGTGGTCATCTCCGAGACCACAGGCTCGAGGGCGTTCCCTTCCAGATCACCACGAATGGATCGCCCGGAAGGTTGCGCCCACAGGCTGCCGGTCTGTCGATCCTCGAGCACCAGGGAGTCGTTCCAGAGCTTGCCGGAATGGACGAAGTCCAGCACGCGCTGGTTCACGCTGCGACCGTAGACCACGGCCGCCCCGGCCAGCGTTCACCAGCTGGCGACGAACGGTTCTCCTGCATCGCCGTTCACGATCTCGTGACGATCCAGCAATGCCACGGAAATAGCCACGGGTGTATTGCCGCTCAGGAAGCCCAGGATCTTCTCGGAGGAACGCATGAGCCGGTCCGCCTGGTCGCCCTTGACGAACTCCGGATCGCTGAGGGACGGGATATCCTCCCGCGGTCGCATGGTGACCAGCCGGCTGTCATGAAGATCCTCGGTCTGCAGCGGCTGCGGCAGACAACCGAGCATGACGGCCAGCAGACCCGGAAGCGCCACCTTGGCGCCACGACGGAACGTGCGCACGGATGGGTTCGTCCTCCTCTGATTCTACGCAACCGTCGCCGCCGCCGGGTTATTCCTCAGCGCGTGATGCGCGACAGCATGTTGCGGCGCAGGACCACCGAGGCGGCGAGGACCCCCGACATCGCGGCGCTGGTCACGCCCACCACCACCACATCCTGGCCCGTGAGCAGGAGGTTTCTTACCGGCGTGTGGGTGCGTAGCCATGGAAGCCGGAAACGCTCCGGCGTGTGCTCCAGGCCGTAGATCTCCCCGTACGGGTGGTTGCTGAAATGGCGGGTGGACAGCGGGGTGGATAGCTCCGAGTACTCGATGTGATCGCGGGCTTGCGGCGCCACCTCCAGGAACTTGCGCAGCAGACGGTCCGACAGGCGCTGCTTGAACGCCTCGTAGTCCGGACCCCGTCGCTGCCAGCTGGTGTCGCGCCACGATGCGAACCACTCGTACGGGGCCACGCCGATGACCTGCACCGTGGCCTTCCCCGGCCGCGTCCGCTTCCAGTCCGGATCCTTGGCCGAGGGGAAGCTGATGTAGGCGAACGGCGGCTCGGCCTCCGGTTCCCGCGCGTAGCGCTCGATGAGGCCGTCGAAGTCGTAGCTGTCGTAGATCCAGTAGTTCCAGCGCGGCAGATCCAGTGCCGCGTCGGAGCGATCCAGGCCGAGATAGAGGCAGACGTGCGCGTAGGACGGTTTGACGCGCTGCAGGTCGTGCAGGATGCGGCGGCGCCACGGCCGCTCCTCCTGCACCAGCCGCTGGAACGTATTGCGCGCGCTGGCATTGCTGATCACCACAGGGGCGCGCAGCTCGTCGCCGTTGGCCATGCGCACCCCCACCGCCTTGCCCCGCTCCACCAGGACGCGGTCCACCTCGGCTGTTGTCGCGACCTGGCCGCCGTGTTCCTGGATGACAGACAGCACCGCCTCGTGAATGCTCGATGCACCGCCGCACGGGTAGTTGCCGCCGTCCAGGTAGTGCCGGGCGAGGAGCACGTGCATGGCGAAGCTGCTGCGGCGTGGGGTCAGACCGTAGTCGCCGCACTGGGCGCACAGGACGCTGATCAGCCTGTCGTTGTCGGTGATGCGGCGCAGCATGTCGTAGGTGGTGACGTCCGAGTACTTGAGGAAGCCGCGACGCAGGAAGTAGCCGGCCCAGCAGCTCAGGAAGCGCGGCATGGCCCGCTCGCCGAAGTACATCTGCGTGCGCAGGCTGAACGAGTCCAGCATCTCGAAGTAGCGCTCGATGGCGACGCGTTCGGCGGGGAAGTAGTCGATGAGCCGCTCGCGCTGCCGGTCGGCCCCGGCAAGGAACTCGTAGCGCTCGCCGGCGATGATCGCGATGTCGTAGATGTCGCCCAGGGACGCCCATCGCAGCTTGCCACCGGTGATGTAGTCGAAGACCTGGCGCCCCATGGACTCCTCGCTGTGCACCTCCCCGACGTAGTGCACACCCACGTCCCAGACAAAGCCCTTCCTGTGAAAGGTGTGGGTGAAGCCACCGGTGACGTAGTGCCGCTCCAGGACCAGCACCTTCTTGCCGGCCTGCGCAAGCAGCGAAGCGGCGCTCAGGCCGCCCATGCCGCTGCCGATGACGAGGACGTCATAGCTCGCGCGCGCCAGCCCCGAGTGGTAACGAATGGCCTCGCCGGTCCGGGAAGCGTGCGTTTCTTCTACCAGATCGCTCATGGTCTCCAGCGGAGCTTCTCCATGATTGGCGGACAGTATAGAGTGTAGCAGGAGCATACCGCACCGTCCGACGGTGTCGTGCCCGGGTGGGAAACCTCGAGAAGGGAGCGATTCTTGCAGGTCTGGATCCGGTCGATGAGCGATTGGCTGTGGGGCTGGCCCATGCTGGTGCTGTTCCTGGGTACAGGCGTCTATCTGATCTTCCGCTTGCGCGTCGTCCAGGTCCGTTCGTTCCTGCCGGGCCTGCGAGCCTTGACACGCAAGAGCGATGCAGAGGAAGGAGAGATCTCACCGTTCGCGGCGCTGATGACCGCCGTGGGCGGGATCGTCGGCAACGGCAACATCGCCGGTGTCGCCACGGCCATCACCCTGGGCGGCCCCGGAGCGCTGTTCTGGATGTGGATCTCGGGCGTCGTGGGCATGGGAACCATGTTCGCGGAGTCCACGCTCGGTGTGCGCTACCGCCGTCGTGATTCGCGCGGGCAATGGGTCGGCGGTCCGATGTACTACATCCGGGATCGCCTGGGCTGGCCGCGTGTGGCGGCGTTTTTCGCCGTCGGTCTGGCGCTCAAGACGATGCTGGCCACCACGTCGGTGCAGAGCAGCTCCATCGCCTCCGTGGTCTCCGCGCAGCTGGGATGGCGGCCGTGGCTCGTCTGCCTGACCCTCGCCCTGGTCACCGGGGTCGCGATCCTGGGGGGCGTGCGACAGATTGCACGCATCTCGCAGGTGCTGGCGCCGTTGATGGGACTGCTCTACCTGAGCGGCGCAGCCATTGCCCTGGTGATCTTCCGCCACCAGCTCCCCGGCGCCGTCTCCCTGGTGGTCTCACATGCATTCTCCCCCATCGCCGCCACCGGCGGCTTCGTCGGCGCCGGCGTGAGCCAGGCGTTCCGCTTCGGGCTGGCCCGGGGTGTCTACTCCAACGAGGCGGGCACGGGCTCGGTGCCCATCGCCCACGCGTCGGCGCGCACCAACGATCCGGTGCGGCAGGGCAACGTGGCCATGCTGGGTGTGTTCCTGGACACTCTGGTGGTGTGCAGCGCCACCGGGCTGGTGCTGGTGGCCAGCGGGGTCTGGAGTTCCGGCCAGGATTCGGCGGCGCTGACGGCGGCGGCGTTCTCGGCCGGGCTGGGTGCCACAGGTGGCTGGGTGGTGATGGGCGCCTCGTTGCTGTTCGGCCTGTCCAGCTTGATCTCGTGGGCGTTCTACGGCGAGCAGGCGGCGGCCTACCTGTTCGGCGCCGGGGCGCGTGCGCCCTATCGCGCCCTCTACTGCGTCGCCATCATGGGCGGTTCCCTGGCCACGGTGCGAACCATCTGGGCCTGGGCGGATCTGCTCAACGGGCTCATGGCCATCCCCAACCTGCTGGCCCTGCTGTTCCTCGCGGGCGAGCTGGCCCGGGGCCGCAGCGCTGCCTCCCGCGCCACCTCCTGACCCAACGAGGTGTGTGGTACCATCGAGGCACCTGCTCGTCCACGAACCAGGAGAACGTATGAAACCGTTGATCCTGCCCCTGCTGGCGCTACTGCTATCCCTCCCGGCTGCCGGCGCCGGCGCCCCATGGAAGGTGCAGGAGATCCCCTCTCCGGCCGGATCGTCCAGCGGTGAGCCGTTTCTCACCATGCGAGGACGGACCGTCTATTTGAGCTGGCTGGAGAAGGGGCAGTCCGGCGAACACAGCCTGCGCATGGCGGCGTGGGACGGCGCGGAGTGGAGCAAGCCCTCCACCATCGTCACCAGCGACTCGCTGTTCGTCAACTGGGCGGACTTCCCCTCTCTCATCGCGCTGCAGGACGGCTCGCTGGCGGCCCACTGGCTGGCCAAGGCGGGCGAGGGCACCTACGCCTACCACGCCTGGATGGCCCTCTCCGCTGACGGCGGCACGAGCTGGACGGCGGCACGGCGGCTGCACAGCGACGTCTCGGAGACCGAGCACGGATTCGTGACGCTGCTGCAGGGCGACGACGGGCTGGCTGCGGCCTGGCTGGACGGCAGGAACTATGCCGCTGCCGAGGCCGGCGGCCACGGCGGGTCGGAGGAGATGATGCTGCTGTTCGGCTCCAGCACCGACGGCACGTTCGGCGGTGAGACCGTGCTGGATTCCCGGGTGTGCGATTGCTGTCAGACGGCCGGTGCCCCCATTCCGGGCGGCTTCTTCATCGCCTACCGGGACCGCAGCGAGGACGAGGTGCGTGACATCTCGTACGTGCGCCAGGTGAACGGGCGGTGGAGCGAGCCGCGCACGTTGCATGCCGACGGCTGGAGGATCGCCGCGTGTCCGGTGAACGGTCCCGCGGTGGCCGCGAACGGCAACCACGTGGCGGTGGCATGGTTCACTTCCCCCCGTCCGCTGGGCAAGGACGGCAGCAAGGGCGAGGCGAACCGCCGGGTGCAGGTGATCTTCTCCTCCGATGCCGGCAAACACTTCGGCGCTCCGGTGCGGCTGGACCGGGATCATCCGCTGGGCCGGGTGGATGTACGCTGGCTGGACGAGGAATCCGTGTTGGTGGTCTGGCTGGAGAAGACCGGTAGCGGCCAGGCGGAGATCCGCGCGCGCCGCGTCCACGCCGACGGCCGGCCGGAGGAGACCTGGACGCTGACCCGGACCCGGACCGCCCGCGGCAGCGGCTTTCCGCGGCTGGTGGTCACCGGCCACGGTGTCGTGGCGGCATGGACGGAGGCCGGAGAGCCATCGCAGGTGCGGCTGGCGTTGCTGTCCCTGCCCCCCGGGCGGAACAAGGGGCGGCCATGAGCCATCGCGCGCCTGTCCCGGCGCTGATGCTGGTGCTCCTGCTGAGCGGCGCGACCGCCGGCGAGGGCAAGCCCGTCGAGCTGCAGGACCGGGCGGCACTGGACTTCCAGGCCCCGACGCTGGACGGTGGCGAGCTGCAGCTCTCTTCTCTGCAGGGCAAGGTGGTGCTGTTGAACTTCTGGGGCATCTGGTGCATCCCGTGCCGCAAGGAGATCCCCAAGCTGCAGGCGATGTACGAGGAACTCCGCCACCGGGGGCTGGAGATCGTGGGAATCGATGTGGGCGATGAGGCCGAGGCAGCCAGGAAGTACGTGGCCCAGCAGTCCATGTCGTATCCGGTCTTGTTGAGCGAAGACATCGCCGAGGACTACGACGTGGAGGTGTTCCCCACCAACGTCATCATCGACCGCGCAGGCCGCATCCGTCATGTGGAGGAAGGCTACGAGGACGGCACGACAGCCGTGCTGCGCGACATCATCGAGCGGCTGCTGGCGCAGGAGCCGCCGGGCACAGGGGACAGGCCATGAGCACAGGGACCTTTGCGGCCGGATGCTTCTGGGGCGTGGAGGCCGCGTTCCGCCAGGTGGAGGGCGTGCGTTCCACCAGCGTGGGCTACACTGGGGGGGTAATGCAGAAGCCCAGCTACGAGCAGGTATGCGCGGGAAACACCGGGCATGCCGAGGCGGTGGAGGTGGTCTTCGACCCGGAGCGCGTCTCCTATGATGATCTCTTGCAGGTCTTCTGGGAGAATCACGACCCCACCACCCTCAACAGGCAGGGCCCCGATAGGGGCAGCCAGTACCGCTCGGCCATCTTCTTCCACGACGCCGGCCAGCAGGCCGCAGCCACAGCCTCCCTGAAGGCGGCGCAGAACAACCACGCACGCCCCATCGTCACCGAGATCACCCGGGCGGCAGAGTTCTACCCTGCCGAAGACTACCACCAGCAATACCTGGAAAAGCGCGGCCTGGCTCAATGCCGCATCAAGTGAACCGTGGGCCTTTCTCTTGACATGGATCATTGATGGGATGACCAGTGCGGACTGGGAGGCGGTTCGATCCATCTATCAGGAAGGGATCGAGACGCGACTGGCCACGTTCGAGACCGAGGCGCCGGCGTGGGAGGACTGGGACCGGAGCCACCGCGCGGACTGCCGGCTGGTGGCGAGAGACGACGGGGCGGTGCTGGGCTGGGCGGCGCTGTCGCCGGTGTCGGAGCGCTGCATCTACGGCGGTGTGGCGGAGGTGAGCGTGTACGTCGCCGCAGCAGCACGCGGCAAGGGCCTGGGGAAGGCTCTGCTGAACGAGCTGGCCGGACGCTCAGAGGCGGCGGGGATCTGGACGCTGCAGGCAGGGCTGCTCCTCGAGAATCAGGCCAGCGTGGCGCTGCACCGGTCGTGCGGCTTCCGCGAAGTGGGGATCCGCCGGCGCCTGGGGAAATTCGGCGGGCAGTGGCGCGACGTGTTGCTGATGGAGCGCCGTAGCCGGGTAGTGGGCGCTGATTGACGCCGACCGGCTGGTGATGGACAATAACTTCGGTTTAGCTTGACCGTAGGAAACAACACAGAAAAAATCTCGGGATCGGTGATGGACGCGCTCGCCGGGGAGACAGCATGAAGATCCAGGTGCGCAAGAAGGGCAGCGTCAATATCCTCGAGATGGCCGGGAAGATGATCATCGGCGAGGGAGACGTGTTGCTGCGCGACACTGTACTCGGCCTGCTGGACCAGGGCGAGCGGTTGTTCATCTTCGACATGCTGCTGGTGACCTGGCTGGACAGCGGCAGCGTGGGTGAGGTGGTGGCATGCTACAAACGTGCCGTGGCGCTGGACGGCGACATCAAGCTGGTGCTGCAAGGTCGTGCCCACGACGTCTTCACCACGTTCAGCCTCAACAAGGTCTTCGAGATTGCGCCGGATCTAGAGACGGCGCTGGCCAGCTTCGCCACGTGACCCCGCCTTCCGGGAAGTGGGGCCGCTGGCTGGCAAGTGTCGTCCTGGTCGCCCCCCTGTGCTCCATGGCCATCGCCGCTGCCGTCCCCATGCCGGAGGAATTCCTCGGCTTCCAGGTGGGGACGGATCGTCGTCTGGCGGACTACGACCAGATCACCACCTACTTCCGCATCCTCGACGACGCGTCGGACCGGCTGGAGCTGGTGGACATCGGCGACAGCGTGCAGGGGCGTGACCTCTGGATGGCGGTGATCTCCGCGCCCGACAACCTGGCGAACGCCGCCCGCTACCGCGACATCGCTCGCAAGCTGGCCGACCCGCGTGGGCTGTCCGCCGGGGAGATCGAGCAGCTGGCGGCGGCGGGCAAGACCATCGTCCTGGTCACGTGCAACATCCACTCCACGGAGATCGCCTCCAGCCAGATGGCCATGGAGCTGGCCTGGTACATGACCGTCACCGACGAGGAACCATGGACACGCGTCCTGGACGACGTGATCCTGCTGCTGGCTCCGTCCATCAACCCCGACGGCCAGCAGATGGTGGTGGACTGGTACCGCAAGCACCTCGGAACCGAGTATGAAGGCGGCCGCATGCCGTGGCTCTACCACCACTACGCCGGCCACGACAACAACCGCGACTGGTTCATGCTCAACCTGCCGGAGACCCGGGCGGTGAACCGCGTGCTCTACCACGACTGGTTCCCGCAGGTGTACCTGGACATCCACCA
This sequence comes from uncultured bacterium, assembly GCA_965371955.1. Classification (GTDB taxonomy): domain Bacteria; phylum Acidobacteriota; class Polarisedimenticolia; order CBDVAL01; family CBDVAL01; genus CBDVAL01. Next base: position 48,404 of record CBDVAL010000001.1, read on the forward strand.
GATGGGCAGCACCGGGCCGCGCATGTTCGTGCCGCCGTTCCAGGACCCCATCGGCATCAACATCCACCCGCTCATCTGGCGCCTCACCGATCTCTTCGGCACCGAGATGGCGGTGCGCCTGCAGGAGGACGGCCGTCCAGGCGTCATCGATGGCTTCGCCTACGACGGCTACTGGCCCGGCGGCACCATGAACACGGCGTGGTGGAAGAACGTCGTGGGTCTGCTCACCGAGTCCGCCAGCGTGCACATGGCCACGCCCCTCCGCATCGAGAAGAACGAGCTGCACGGCGGCCGCAAGGGGCTGCCGGACTACCGCAAGCAGGTGAACTTCCCCGACCCCTGGCCCGGCGGCAGGTGGAATCTGCGCGACATCGTGGAGTATCAGATCATCAGCACCGGCTCGCTGCTGGAGACCGCCGCGCGCTACCGCGAGGACCTGCTGCGCGACATGGCGCGCATGGCCCAGGACGCCGTGCAGGCAGGACGCAGCAAGGCGCCGTACGCCTACCTGGTCCCGCCGGGGCAACGAGACCAGGTAACAGCGGCGCGAATGATCGACATCCTGCTGGAGAACGGCGTCGAGGTGCACCGCGCCACCGCTGCATTCCAGGTGGACGCGCGCTCCTACGCCAGCGGAACACTGGTGGTGCGCATGGACCAGCCGTACCGCGCCTTCATCAAGGAGATGCTGGAGGTGCAGCGCTTTCCGGAGATCCGTCCCGCCGTCGGCGAGGATATCCTGCCGCCGTACGACGTCACCGGCTGGACGCTGCCGCTGCTCATGGGCGTGCAGGGACAGTGGGCGGAGACGCCGGTGGAGGTAGCGCTGGTGCGGGTGGAACAGCCGCCCTACCCGGCGGGCGTCGTGGAAGGAAAGGGCAAGACCTTTCTGCTGCGCCGCGACACCAACGCCGCGGCGCATGCGGTGAACCTCCTGCTGGAGCAGGGTGCGCGGGTGCGAGCGACCACCGAGGGCTTCGACGCCGGCGGCGAACGCTGGCCGGCCGGGACCTACGTGGTCCGCAAGGCCGGCAAGGACCTGGAGGCCCTTGCCGGGCGGACCCGCGTGACGTTTCACGCCACCGACAAGGTTCCTGAGGTCGCAACGCGCGTGCTCAGCCCCCCGCGGGTCGGCCTCTACAAACCCTGGACGTCGTCCATGGACGAGGGCTGGACCCGCTTGGTGCTGGAGCGCTTCGGCTTCGCCTTCCAGTCCCTGGACAACGCCGCCATGCGCAAGGGCGACCTGGGCGCGTCGTTCGACGCCATCATCCTTCCGGATCAGTCGAAGAGCCTGCTGCTGGAGGGGGTGCGCGAACCGCGCGAAGGACAGCCGCCGCGGTATGTGCCTCCCGTGCCGCCGGAGTACCAGGGCGGCCTGGGCGAGGAGGGCGCCGACGCCCTGCAGGAGTTCGTCGAGCAAGGCGGCACGCTCATCACCCTCGACTCCGCCGGCGAGCTTCCCCTGGATCGCATGAAGCTGCCGGTGCGTGATGTCCTGGCGAAGCTGCCGTCCAGCAGCTTCCTGTGCCCGGGCTCGCTGCTGCGCATCCTGGTGGATCCGTCGCACCCGCTGGGCTACGGCCTGCCTCCCGAAGTGGCCGGCTACTTCTCCCGCGGCCCCGCGTACGCCACCAGCATCCCGGGCGCAGAGCGCACCCGGCAGGTGGTGGCCCGCTACCCCGCCGAGGGGCCGGTGCTGCTCAGCGGCTGGATCCGCGGCGAGGAACATCTACGCCGTCGTGCCGCCGTGGTGGAGGTGGGCGTCGGCAAGGGGCGCGTGGTCCTGCTGGGCTTCCGCGTGCAGCACCGCGCCCAGCCTGACGGCACCTTCCGCTTCCTGTTCAACGCCCTGGAGCGCGCAGGCTGGAAGGAGGGGTCATGAGCCGCCGCATCCTCGGGCGCGCCGCGCTGGCGGCCCTGCTGGCCGCAGCGCTCACCGCATACGCCGCCGACGTCCCGGCTCCGGAAGAATTCCTCGGCCATCCGCTGGGCGCCGACCGCAAGCTGGCCGACTACCACCAGATCGTCGACTACCTCGATCGCATCGACGCCGCCTCCGACCGGCTCGATCTCCTTCGCCTGGGCAAGACCACCCTGGGTGAGGACTTCGTGGTGGCGGCCATCTCCACCGCCGCCAACCTGCGCGACGCCGGGCGCTACCGCGACATCGCCCGCAAGCTGGCCGACCCCCGGGGCGTGGGCAAGAAGGAGCGCAAGCAGCTCATCGCCGAGGCCAAGGTCATCGTCATGGTGACGCTGAGCATCCACTCCACCGAGATCGGCGCCAGCCAGATGTCGCTGGAGCTGGCCTGGAACCTCGCCATGCAGGACAATCCGGACGAGCAGCGCTGGCTGGAGGACGTCATCCTGCTGATGGTCCCGGCGCTGAACCCCGACGGTCAGCTCATGGTCACCGAGTGGTACCGCGAGTTCGTGGGCACCGAGTTCGAGGGGGGCCCCATGCCGCGGCTCTATCATCATTATGCCGGCCACGATAACAACCGTGACTGGTTCATGCTGAACCTAGTCGAGACCCGGATGCTCAGCCGGTTGCTCTACCACGACTGGCACCCGCACATCTTCGTGGACGAGCACCAGATGGGCATGAGCGGCCCGCGCCTGTTCGTGCCGCCGTTCAAGGATCCCCCGGGCGAGCAGATCCATCCGCTGATCTACCGCCTCATCGATCGCATCGGCACCGCCATGGCGCTGCGCGAGCAGGAGGCCGGCCACTCCGGAGTCATCCAGTCGGCACAGTTCGACGCCTACTGGCTGGGCGGCACGCGCAACACCGGCTGGTACAAGAACACGGTGGGCCTGCTCACCGAGCTGGCCTCGGTGCGCATCGCCTCCCCCATCTACGTCGACCCCGGCGAGCTCAGCGGCGGTTCCAAGGGCCTGGCCGACTATGCCCCGCAGGCCAACTTCCCCGACCCCTGGCCCGGCGGCTGGTGGCACCTGCGCGACATCATCGACTACGAGCTGGTGCTGACACGCAGCCTGCTGGAGACGGCGTCGCGCTACCGCGAGGACTTCCTGCGTGACGGCATGCAGATGGCCCTGGATGCCGTGGCCATGGGTGGAAGCGAAGCACCGTTCGGCTGGGCCGTGCCGGCCGGGCAGCGCGACGAGGTGGCCACGGCGCGCATGCTGGAGCTGCTGCGCCTGCACGGCGTGGAGGTGCATCGCGCACCGTCGTCCTTCTCCCACGGCAAGCGTCTGTTCCCCGCGGGAACCTGGGTGGTGCGCGCCGACCAGCCGTACCGCAGCTTCGCCCGGGAGGTCCTGCAGCCGCAGCGTTACCCGGAGGTGCGGGTATCGCCCGGCGGTCCGGTGCTGCTGCCGTACGACGTCAACAACTGGTCGCTGCCGGCGCTGTTCGACGTGGAGACGGTGGCGCTGCGCGACGGGCCGCTGCAGATGGACCTCGAGCCGGTGGAGACCGTCCCCTACCCGCAAGGCCAGGTCCTCGGCAGCGGCAGCAGCGAAGACGTGGCGCTGCTGGCCCCGGCGGGCAACGCGGCCTCAGCCGCGGTGAACCGTCTCCTGGAGGCCGGCGCCGACGTGCATCTGGCTCGGACCGGGTTCCAGGCCGGCGAGCGGACGTGGCCCGCGGGAACCGTCATCGTCCGGCCCGGCATCTCCGCCGAGGATCTCTCCCGTATCGCGGAGGAAGAGCACGTCACGTTCCAGCGCCGGCCGCAGCCACCCGACGTGGAGACGCTGCAGCTGCACAAGCCGCGTATCGGTCTGTATCAGGGTTTTCTCCCGTCCATGGACGAGGGCTGGACGCGCCTGGTCCTGGATCGGCACGGCTTCGAGCACGTGTCCCTGGACGCCGAGACCGTGAAGGGAGGAGACCTTCGGGAGAATCTCGACGTGATCATCCTGGCCGACGAGTCAGCGGACGAGATCATGGAGGGTCGCTCCGAGCGAGCGAGCAAACGCTACCGCGCCCCGTTCCCCCCCGACTACCGCGGCGGCATCGGCAAGGAGGGCGCCGAAGCGCTCAAGCTGTTCGTGCAGGAGGGCGGAACACTCATCGCCATGGACAGCTCCACCGAGCTTCCGGTGGAGAAATGGAACCTGCCGGTGCGCCGCCCGCTGGCCAAGCTGAAGCAGGACGAGTTCTACTGCCCCGGCTCCATGCTGCGCGTGCAGATCGACAACACCCACCCGCTGGGCTACGGCATGCCCGGGCGGGCCGCGGTGCTGTTCGCGCGCAGCCAGCCGTTCCAGACATCGATCCCGGGCGCAGAGGTGACCCGGCAGGTGGTGGCGCGCTTCCCCGACGAACCGCTGCTGCTCAGCGGCTGGATACGCGGCGAGGAGAAGCTGCACCGCAAGGCGGCCCTGGTGGAGGTGGGGCTGGGCCAGGGCCGCATCGTCCTGTTCGGCTTCCGGCCACAGTTCCGTGGCCAGGCGGTCTCCACCTTCAAGCTACTGTTCAACGCCATCCATCTGGGAGGCAGCCGGCCTCACGGAGGGTAGCCTTCACTTGGAGCCGTGCGTCTGCTCCAGCTGGATGATGGCCAGGGCTGCCCCGGTGGGATCGGCGAACACCGCGAAGCGTCCCACGTCGGGGATGTCATTGGGCGGGACGAACGTCTTTGCCCCCAGCTTGCCGGCCTTGGCGGCCGTCGCGTCGCAGTCGTCCACCATGACGTACGGCATCCAG
>CBDVAL010000002.1:0-44984 GCA_965371955.1 uncultured bacterium
GCCAGCTCGACCAGCCCTCGGTGAACTTCTTCGAGCCGATCAGTACGTGGACCGTCGAGTCCGGCCGTTCCAGCTCCTGGAAGAGCGACCCCGCGAACTCGCGCTCGGCCACGTTCCGGCCGTTCTTTTCGCAGAGCCTCACGAGCTTGGTGTCCTCGCCGACATTGATCACGCCGAAGGGGTCGTTGTCCCCGATCCGCAACGCCACCTCGCCCGTCGCGCCCTTCAGGTTCTCGACGTGCAGGGCGCCGCCGCCCGGCGCGTTGAACAGGGTGGCGAGCGTCTCGTCGAACACCTGATCGGGGCTGAGTCCGGTGGTGTTCAGATAGGCGAAACGGCCGGCGAAGAGGTTCCTGCCGCTGGCGGTGACCAGCCCCTCGTGCAGGACCTTCCGGATGCGCTCGATACCGGCCGCACGATCCCCCACGTAGCCGGCCAGGAAACGCAGGATCTCGACGATGTCCGAGGCGTCGCGTCTGGCGAGCGTGGCCGTGACACTGCTGCCGACGAAGATCCAGAGCGGCCGCTCCAGGTTGAAGGGCCGCAGTGCCACTTCCTGCTCGCGGTAGAGTCGCTGCTGCTGGTAGAAGCTGAGCAGGCAGGCGGTCATGTAGGTCGCCATCCACTCGGCGTTGCTGTCGTCCTCCAAGTTGAGGATCTGGTAGTCCTTGCCGAAGCCGTCGCCGTAGAACCAGCGGTACGAGTAGTCGCACAGCACGCTCCTGGCGTAGAGATCACTGAGCGCCTGGCTGCCCTTGACCGCCTGGCCGAAGGTGGCCGAGTACTCGAACGAGAAGCCCCGCTCGCACAGGGCATTGCGATGCTTCATCCACGCGCCCTCATGGCCCGCCGAGGCTCCGCGGTGCCCTTCGTCGATCAACACCAGGTTGTTGCCCTCGAAGGCGTCCACTGCCACCGTCTTCTCGCCCATCTCCTCCCTGAGCTTGGTGACCTCGAGGATCTCCACCGCCTGGCCGGCAAAGAGACCACGACCCTCCTTGCTGAAGATCTCGGCCTGGATCCCGGCCTTCTCGAACTCCCGCAGGTGCTGCTGCGAGAGCCCCTCGTTGGGGGTGAGCAAGATCACGCGGTTCAGCTCGCGTGCGCATCCTTGGGCTTCGAGGAGGCGCCGGTACTGGAGGACGTGCGCGTGCATGAGCAGCGTCTTGCCGCTGCCGGTGGCCATCCAGAAGGCGAGCTTGTTGAGCTGGGCGCGCGGATCTGCGCCCTCGTCGAGCAGGCAGATGCGGTCGGCTTCCTCCTGGGGTTCGTTGAAGATTGCGATGTGTCCGTTCAATGCCGCGCGCAGGGCGACCGGATCGCGAAAATAGCGATCGAGGTAGATCTCGCTGAAGAGCAGCGCCAGGTACTGGAAGTACTTCCACGCGATGGGCCGCTCACCGCGCGTGATGCGCCGCTCGTTCAGCCGCTGGGTGACGCGGACAAGGCCCAAGTCGAACTCGAGCAGCAGTTCGTCCGGCAACTCGAGGCGCCCCTCCACCGGCAGCTGCAGGCAGAGCGCGTGATGGAAGCGGTGGATGTTGTTCTCGTCCAGCCCCTCGAGAGCCTCGTCGCGCAGGTGCTCGGCGAGCTGGTCGAAGCGCTCCACGCCAAAGAGCGAGAGCAACCACTGGTGGAGCACCAGCTTGCGCGCGAAGGGAAGCTGGGAGCGATTGCTGCGGCGGCGACTACGAGGCATCAGCACCCCCTGCCCGCTGGCGTTTGCAACGGATATGCTCCCGGATTGCAACCAGCGACGACTTGGTTGCAATCGGGTCGCGGCAGAAGTGCCAATACGGCGACATGTTGCGTGTTGACGACGAGCCGGGATTCGCGGCGATCATGTCGAGGGCTTCTCATGGTTGCAATTCGAAGGAGCCGGGCCCGGAAACCAGTGGTGGCGTTGGTCGAGACGGGTCGGCATGGTTTCTACTACTCTCCTCTCCGCACGGTTTCGCTCGCCTCGAACATCAGCCCGTGGAACTCGTCCTCGATCAGGCGGACCTTCCAGGTGTCGTCGGGGGCCTTGAGGTTCTCGAGGTTGTTGGTGCCGTTGACGTAGATCAGGTCGAACTCTCTGTCCTTGCTCGAATAGCCCTGCCTGGTGAACCAGGTATCCAGCATCAGGTTGTCCTGCTCGACGCCCTCGGGCTCCTCGCCGCCGGGACGGTTGCGCCACAGGACCAGGGTCTTGCGCCCATCGCGCAGCTCGCCCTCAATGACGCGGAACCACCAGCGGCCCTGCTTGTCTTCCTTGATCCGGCCGTCGAGCAGCAGGCGGCGCGGGGCGTCCTTGGGCAAGTCGGGGTCGGCATCGCGCTTGAACCTGGCCGTGAAGGCGCGCGGAGCGGCGAGTTGCCGGACGGTGAGGCCGAGCAGCCAGTGGAAGGTCTCGACTAGATCGATGCAGACCTCCCGGGCCTCGTCCGAGCCGGGGCGCTTCACCTTGAGCCGGTAGGCGGTAGGGTCGGTGAAGGCGGCGGTGTCCAGCAGTGAGGCGCTGCCGCGGGTCTCGACGTCGAGCAGGTAGCGCAGGAGATACTGCTCTCGGAAGCCGTCCGGCCCCTGGGCCTCGGGGGAAAAGAGCGTCTCCTCCTGCATCTCGGTGCGGCGCAGGTCGAGGTTGTTGAGCGTGTCCTCGTAGGACTCGAGGCGCACCACCTTCATGATGCGCGGGCTGCGCTCGGCCTCCTCGGGTGTGGCCAGGCGCTTGGGCTTGCCATCCTTCCACTCGGGGGCGTACGTGACCTTCTTCAGGCGCGGCAGCAACACCGTGTCGAAGTAATCTCCCATCTCGACGAGGATGAACTTGCGCCCGCCGCCGTCCTCGCGATTCAGGTTGATGACGGCGTGGCCTGTGGTGCCGGAGCCGGCGAAGAAATCCAGCACGGTAGAACCGGATGACGCGGCGAACGGAAAAAGGTGTTCAAGGAGCTCGGACGACTTGGGGTTTTTGAACACGTCCCGCGATCCAAAGAGCCGATCGAGGTCATTGGATCCCTTGCGGGCGTCCATCGAGAAGACGCTCCGGAGTGGAAACGTCACGTCCCGTAGGTAGACCTTGAGCTCCGGGATCTTTGTCTCGTCTTCGCCGAATATGATTCGATCAGCGGCGAGGAGCTCTTCCATCGTGCTCGGCGGAAACCGCCAGCCCCAGTAGGGTTTGGCACACGGCTTCCCAGTCCCCGGATGGTGAATGTCGTAGTCGTACCCGTGTTTGCCCGGGTTCTCCATGTTTCTGCGCGAGACATACGGTCCGGTTGGGTCAATGCGACGATACCGGTAGAGATCGCCAAGTTCTTCTCGATGTTGCGACGTGAATTCCCTAAACAACGATTCCAGCTCGCCAGGTGACGTCGCGCGTTTGCTGCACCGTGCGAATGCCTCGAGCATGAACTGCTTCACCTCATTGGTCGAAGTGCTCCAATGACGGTCAACATCGTTGATGGACTTCGCCCAGCAAACCACGTACTCATGCTCAATCGCGATCCGAGTTGGGTTATTATCTGTTGAGCCCTTCCAGACCAGGGTCCCGACATGGTTATCGGAGCCATGGACATCACCGAGAAGTAGCGACAGCGCCGCATGTTCGATGTCGTTGATGCTCGAAAGCAAAACTCCGTCGGGCGACAAGAACTCCAGTCCCAACGCGAGCCTGCTGTCCATCATCGTCTGCCAGCTCGAGTGCTGGTACGCGTCCTTATACGCGAACCCATCATTCCCCGTGTTGTACGGCGGATCGATGTAGATGCACTTCACTCGCTCGCGATACCGCGCCTGCATCAGCGACAACGCCTGGAAGTTCTCGCTGTGGAAGAGCACCCCGTCGGTCTGCTCGTCGAGATCGCCGATGGATTCCAACAGCCTTGCGGTGAAGCCGACATCGAATTGCCGCGTGTCCACCATCAGCGTCGGATGCGCTCTCAAGAACTCCGGAGTCAGCGGCTCGCTGTACCCCGGCTCCGCCAGGTCGCCCTCGATCCCGTCGATGGCATGCAGCCGAACCCACTCCTCGCGCTGCACGTCGCAGGCCGCGATCTCGGCATGGAACGCCTCCGGAATGATCCCCAGCCGAACGCACCAGCTCGTCTCGGTAACGAACTTCTTCTTCAGCCACAGCTTCTTCTGGAAGTCCTCTAGCTGCGCGAGGAACTCGATGATCTTGTGCGCGATGCGGCGGATCACCTTGATCTTCGAGAGGTACTGCTCGACGCGCGGGACGGTCTCGCTCTCGATGTCGTCGAGGTACATGACCTCGTTCTTGATGAAGAAGTCGAGCTCGCGGCGCAGGAACCCGCCCAGGTCCTTGTGGATGAAGTAGTCGAAGGTGTTGCGGGCGGTGTAACGGTTCAGGTGCGCGCGCAGGCGTGAGTAGTCGGCCGCCTCGCCGTCGCTCTTGATGTGGACCTTGCCGAGCTCCTCGATCCAGGAAGCAAGCGTCGCGTCGTCCGCGGCGAGCGCACGTGCCTCGGCCGCCGCGCTCAGGTCCTTCTGCGCCGGGGGCTTCTTCTTGCCGTCGCGCACGTCTGCGGGCCAGTCGGTGAGCGTCGCCGGGCGGTACTCGAAGCGGATCACCAGCTCCTTGCCCCCCTCCGGCCCATCCGCGCCGTCCTCCTCGGCGAGGAAGTCCTCGGCGGCCGGGACGAAGACGCGCCGGTTCGTCTCCTTGACGTTGCCGTGCTCGCCCTCGGCCGCGTCCACCAGCCGGAAGTGGACGCGCATCGGGTTCCTGGCGTCGTCCGGCGCCAAGCGGAAGGCGTAGTCGCGCAGGTACTCAGCCGTCTTGATGTAGTACTGGTCCGCGTTGGCCCAGTGGAGCTTGACCTCCTCGCCCTCGTAGGGGATGGCGTAGACGCCCTCCTTGTAGACGCGCTTGCTGAGGAAGTCGCCCTCGGAGTAGTAGCGCCGGAAGAAGCGGTAGAGGTGGTCGTAGACCTCGGCCTCGAGGGTGTCCAGATCCACGGCTTCGTCGGCGAGGCGCACCCGCAGATCCTTGACCTTCTGCGTCGTCTCCGGATCGACCCCGAGTCCGTGGGCCTGCTCGACGGTCTGGGCCAGCTCCTTCTCGATGGCCGCCTTGTCGGCGGGCTTGTACCCGGCGAAGGCCGCCTTCACCTGCGGCAAGAGGTCCTCCTCCAGGAACTGCGTCACCTCGGCGCTCTTCGCGTGCATGATGCGGTAGAAGCCGAAGTCGAGATCGGGCTGGTCGAGCTGGAAGAGCTCGCGCAGGAGGGTCACCAGCTTGGCGAATCGTTGGCTCATGTTCGTTCTCCATCTCCTGCCAGGTAGTAGCGGCGCTTCGGGTCTCGGGGGCCCTTGCCGATTTCGCGCACCAAACCACGATCCACCAGCTTCCTGAGGCGGGTGCGCGTCGCCCGGGGAGTGAGGCCGATCACTGCCGCGATCTCGCTGGTGCCGTGCCCCTCGCCGTCCGCCAGAAGATGGAGGATGGCGCGGTTGGGGTCGTCGGGCGCGCGGGGGCCGACCGGCTCGGCAAAGAGCGTCACACGCAGGCGGATGCCGACCTCCTCCCAGCATGGCGCGGGAAGGCCCGAGTCGCGGCAGGCCGCGATCATGCGCTGCGCGCCGCTGCCCCATTGCTCCACCAGACCGAGCTCGTGGAAGACCCGGCCGATCACCCGGTTGCGCAGCTTGGAGATGCCGTGCGGGAGGTCCTCGATGGTGAGCCCGAAGGGCAAGAGGCCCGGATTTTCCACCTCGAGGCGGTCGTCGAAGATCGCCAGGCGGATGGGGGCGCCTCGCTGGGCGTAGTCGGCGTGGACCACCGCGTTGATGATCGCCTCGCGAACCGCGGCCGGAGGCAGGCTCCAGCGGTCGGTCCGGCGCATCCGGCCGATGACCGCGCCGTGCAGGGAGTGCTTCTCGACGAAGTCGATCGCCACCTCGATGGCCGCCGGGAGGGGCTCCTCGATCCGGGTCTGGTCGACGATCTCGCTGCGGTCCGCGCCGGCGAAGCGCCCGGCCTGGATCCAGGCATCGGGGAATCGCGACAGGCGATCCCGCCCGAAGAGGAGCAGGCCGCCCACCGTCGGCACTTTCCGGCCCTGGTAGTCCGTGACCAGACGCAGAGTTTCCAGGTGGCGCCGGGCGAGTCGGCGCACCGGGGCGAACAACTCGGAAGCAGCTCGGAAGTCGAGGGCTTCCGAGTCCAGATCAGGCAGGGGCTGCTCGTCGAACGCTTCGCCGCGGGCGAAGCGCTGCATCTCGGCGATGAGCGCGGCGTCGGCACGGCGGGTGGTCGAGCCGACCCGCACATAAGTCCCTCGTTCGGCCCCCTCGCGGACGACGAAGTGGGGCCGGGCCGAGCTCGGATGGATGCGTACGGCGAGCACCTGGCTCCGGCGGTAGCACAGGAGTTCCAGGTCCGGCAGGAGCCGCGGGGTGATCGAGTCGCTGAGCAGACTGGCCGCGCGCTCCTCCAGCGACAGCGGATCGGTCACCCCGAGGACGCGCCGCGTACCATCCTCGACGCCGACGAGGATGGTGCCCCCGGTCGTGTTCGCAAAGGCCACCGCAGTACGCACGAGACCCGCCGGAGAGGACAGGTCACGCTTGAACTCCAGGGTCTTGCCCTCGCGTCGCTTGAGGATTTCGATCAGCTCCATGGATCGAAACTCTACTAGGAAGCGTCGGGATAATCAAGCCTTCCGAGTCGCTGGAGTCCTACGGCGTCAACTCGTCGCCGAGGCGCTCCGAGCGGCTTGCCTTGGCCCAGAATCGAGCTGGAGGCGCGGCCGGAGAGGAGTAACCGCGCCACACGGAACCAATCCCCTCTGCTCAAAGAAGGACATAATGAGAGAAAGCGAGGCCCGTAGGGTGCCTCCAGCGGAGGTGATCGTGCGCCAGTGGATTCTCGGATTTGTGCTCATCTCGGCCATGAAGGCCTCAACCGTCGCTGCAGTCGCGATCGCATCCAGCGGCATGACCCTCGGTGCTCAATCCGGGGCCGGGCCGACGACACCCCAGGGTGAACTCGGAGTTGACTTCGGAACGCTGGTGATGGAGGACTCCCGTGGTTGGCGCCTGGGCCGGGGACAGGCCAACGGAGAGGGGCTACGGGCCTATCTTGTCCAGGCAGTCGGACCGGACGCCGACGGCGCTCCTGCGCACTGGTTCCTCGATGAGAACGGTGACGGTGCCAATGACCTGATGCTGGACCTGGGCCCCTGGCCATCAGGGAAGCCGGCTTTCTGGGAAGTTTCCGGTATCAGCACCTTTGTTTCGCCTTCGTACGCCGAGGAGTGGGTAGCAGCACCGGAGTCGGCTGACAGGATCCGGACCTGGTCTCGACTTCAGAGCCCGGCGGGCTCACTGTCGCTTCTTGGCGTGTACGCGTCACCAGAAGTGAAGCCCATCGCTGTGGGCGCGCTCGGAACCGTACTTCACTACGATGGGGGCCAGTGGGTTTCCGCGCCCAGCGGCTCCTCGCTCCCCCTTTTTGATGTCTGGGGAGCGTCCGATGACGCGGTCGTGGCCGTCGGCGTTGGCACGATTCTCGGGTTTGACGGAACAACCTGGAGGACGCAGGTGGAGACCGCCTGGCCCGTGGAGAGCGCCGCCCAAACTGTTGCCCTTGTCGATCTGGATGGTAACGCCCTGCCCGACGCCGTCATTCCACAGCAGCGCGGTGTAGCGGTCTTGCTGAACGATGGAGCGGGAGGATTTCACGAGCAAGTGACGCCGATCTCGACCACAGGGACGTTCGGCGTGGCGACAGGCGACTTCGATGGGGACGGCCGCGTCGATATCGCCCTGTCGCACTTCAATAGCACCATCGGTATCACCGTCCTGTTCGGCGACGGGAAAGGGTCCTTCGACAGACGGACCGAGATCTCCTCTGTGATTCTCCTGGGCTCGATTGCCTCCGCTGACTTCGATGGCAACGGGACTCTCGACTTGGCTGCGACGGATCGTCGGAGCCAGATGTTCGTCGTCCTCCTGGGCGACGGAAACGGTGGATTCGCCGCGCCCAGTTACACTCCAGTCGGCCGGCACCCGGGGACGATCGCCGTCGGCGATGTGAACCGCGATGGACATCTTGATGCCGTCGTGTACAACGTCTTCGGTGCCACGATCTCGGTCCTCTACGGCGATGGCAACGGGCTGTTCTCGGAAGTTCAGTTCCTCGCGGGAGGGGCCCCCAACGACTCCTTTCAATCGCCACACTTTGCGCTCGGCGACCTGGATGGAGACGGCAATCTCGATGCGGTCGTGGCCCGGGTCAATTCCCTCGGAGTTCTCCTGGGAGATGGCGATGGAGGGTTCGGTCCGCCCGCCACCATCGGCGCATTCGGAAAGGCCGTTCGGCTGGCGGATGTCAACGGTGACGGTTATCTCGACCTTGTGGTTGCAGCCAGCAGGTCGGTGGACATTCATCAAGGCCGGGGAGATGGTACCTTCGAAGCGCCGGTCCGGTATGCAGCCATCACAGAGGCACTCTCACTCGATCTGGCCGAAATCGATGGCGATGGCCTGTTGGACATCGCTGCCATCGGCCGGTTCATCCCGGGAGAAGCTCCGGTCAGCGTTCTGTCAATCCATAGGGGTCTGGGCAGTGGTGAGTTCACGACATCCGAGGTCCTGCGCAGCGTCTGGGGTTCTGCCGAAGCCGATGTCTACGCCGTCGGTCAGTTCGGAACGATCCGTCACTTCGACGGAACGGACTGGACGCGTGAAGAGTCGGGGACCATCACCTTTCTCTCTGGTGTCTGGGTGGCGGACACCGGCGAGGCGATCGCGGTGGGAACCGAACCGATCGCGCTGCGCCGCCATCAAGCAACGTGGGTCGAGGACGCGCTTCCCGCTGGCACAGACAGCCTTCTCGACGTCTGGGGGGCAGGCGATGACGTGTTTGCCGTGGGCAACAGCGGGACCGTGCTCCATGATGATGGCAACGGCTGGGCCCGCCTGGCGAGCGGCACTGGTACAAGATTCACCGGGCTCTGGGGAAGCGGTCCGCAGGATATACTTGCAGTCGGCACTGCTGCATGGATCCACGCATACGATGGTTCAACCTGGTCCAGACAGCCGAGCACTACTTCCCAGTGGCTGTGGGGCATTTCCGGTGCATCGGCCCGAGAGGTCTTCGCGGTCGGCCGGGGTGGGACCCTCCTGAAAGCCAACGCCCCACCGATCGCCGTTGCCGGCGACGATCGCACGTTACTGCCCGGCGAGATGGCCATCTTTGACGGAAGTGCGTCATTCGACCCGGACAGGATCATCGTCTCCTACGAGTGGGACTTCGACGACGGGACGATGGCGCACACCGTCCAGGCCGTCCATGGCTGGGGCGAGCCTGCAGACTATGCGGTCACGCTGAAAGTGACGAACGATGCCGGGGCGTGGGCGAGAGACACGGTGGATGTGAAGGTACTATCCGTTGAACAGACGCTCAGCTTCCTGATCGAGCAGCTCCGAGATGAGCATCTTCCGGAGGGGATCGAACGCTCCCTTCAGGCGAAGCTGCGCGGAGCGATTCGGGCTCGGGAATCGAACAGCACCGAGCAGCGCCTGGACGCTGCGCAGCACCTGCAGGCCTTCGTCCATCAACTCCGGGCACAGGAAGGCAAGGCACTGGCTGTCGAGCAGACCGATCGGCTCATCGAGTTCGCGCGCCGGATTCTGGCCTTGCTCTGAGCGCTCTGCCCGCGCACTTCGAGAGCTGGCGCTCAGACCCCTTCGCCAAGCTTGGCAAAGGCGGAGCCTGTCCGGATCTTCTCCGGCGTGCGGAAGGGCGGGTGCATCTCCTGCAAACTCCGCACCTCGATCTGCTCCTGCTGCTGCGCCTCGATGCCGGCGGCGGCGGCGGTGGCGCCCTCCAGCGTGGTGATGCAGGGGATCTGGTGGCGGATGGCGGCGCGCCGGATGGCACCCTCGTCGAAGAACGACTCCTTGCCCAGGGGGGTATTGATGATGAGCTGGATCTTGCCGTCACCGATGAGGTCCACCACGTTGGGGCGGCCCTCGTTCACCTTGAACACTGGGTCCACGGCGACGCCCGCCTCGGCGAGAAATGCGGCGGTGCCCCGGGTGGCCACCATCGATAGACCGAGCTCGGCGAGCTTGCGGGCCACGCGCAGCAGGCCGTCCTTGTCGCGATCGTTCACGCTCAGAAACACCGCACCCGACGACGGCAGGCGCTGGCTGGCCGCCAACTGCGCCTTGGAGAATGCCAGGCCGAAGCTCGTGGCCACGCCCATCACCTCGCCGGTGGACTTCATCTCCGGGCCCAGCAGCGTGTCCACGCCCTGGAAGCGGCTGAACGGGAACACCGGCGACTTGATGGCGTAGAACGGCGGCGCGGGCGGCGGATCCGGCAGACCGAAGTCCTCGATCTTCGCACCGGCCGCCACCCAGGCAGCGAGCTTGGCCAGCGGCACGCCGGTGGCCTTGCTCACGTAAGGCACGGTGCGCGACGCCCGGGGGTTCACCTCCAGGACGTAGATATCGTCCCCCAGGCCGCCTTCCTTGCGCGTCGGTATGGCCAGTTGCAGGTTCATGAGGCCCCGGACTTGCAGGGCACGGGCCAGGCGCGTGGCGTAGTCGCGCACCACCGCCAGGTGCCTCTCCCCCAGCCGGAACGTGGGCATCGTGCACGAAGAGTCGCCGGAATGGATGCCGGCGGCCTCGATGTGCTCCATGATCCCGCCGATGTACACGCTGTCGCCATCGGACAGCGCATCCACGTCCAGCTCGAGACTGTCCTCGAGGAACTGGTCCACCAGGATGGGAAACGCCTGGGTGAACTGCTCCGCCTGGACGGAGTATGCCTGCACCGTCGCCTCGTCATGCGCCACCACCATGGCCCGTCCGCCCAGGACGTAGGACGGTCGCACCACCACCGGGAAGCCAATCCCCTTGGCGGCCGCTACGGCCTCCTCGATGCTCATGGCGGTGGCGAAGCGCGGCTGCGGGATCTCCAGCTCGCGCAGCAGGCGGCTGAAGCGCTCACGGTCCTCGGCCAGGTCGATGCTCTCCGGCGTGGTGCCGATGATCCGCAGTCCGGCGTCCTGCAGGGCCTGCGCCAGCTTCAGCGGCGTTTGCCCGCCGAACTGCACGATGGCGCCGTCGGGCTTTTCCCGGTCCACGATGTTCATCACGTCCTCGAAGGTCAGGGGCTCGAAGTAGAGCCGGTCCGAGGTGTCGTAGTCCGTGGAGACGGTCTCCGGGTTGCAGTTGACCATCAGGGTCTCGAACCCGGCCTCCTTGAGCGCGAAGGCAGCATGGCTGCAGCAATAGTCGAACTCGATGCCCTGGCCGATGCGGTTGGGTCCGCTGCCCAGTATGAGGATCTTGGGCCGGTCGCTCGGGTCCGCCTCGCACTCGTCCTCGTAGGTGGAATAGAGGTAAGGCGTGTACGACTCGAACTCTCCGGCGCAGGTGTCCACGCGCTTGAACACCGCCTGCACGCCCTGCTCCAGCCGGTAGCGCCGCACCTCCTTCGGCGACGTCCCCCACAGCACCGCAAGATGCTCGTCGGAGATGCCCGCCTGCTTGGCCTCGCGCAGTAGCTCCTGTGGGGCGCCCGACGGGCCATGCTCGCGCAGCCGCCCTTCCAGGTCGACGATCTCCTGGAACTGGTGCACGAACCACGGGTCCATCCGGGTGAGGCGGCAGATCTCCTCCTCCCCCAGCCCCTGCCGTAGGGCGGAGAAGACAGCCTCCAGCCGGTCCGGCGTGGGTTGCAGCAGCAGCGCCCGGAGTCGGTCCTCCTTCACCGGAGCCAGGGAGAACGCCTTGCCCGTCTCCAGCGAGCGCATGGCCTTGAGCAGCGACTCCTGGAAGGTGCGACCGATGGCCATCACCTCGCCCACCGAGCGCATCTCGGTCCCCAGCAACGGCTCGGCACCCGGGAACTTCTCGAACTGCCACTTCGGGATCTTCACCACCACGTAATCCAGCGTGGGTTCGAACGACGCCGGCGTCTTGCGGGTGATGTCGTTGGGGATCTCGTCCAGGCGAAACCCCACCGCCAGCTTGGCGGCGATCTTGGCGATGGGAAACCCGGTGGCCTTGGAGGCCAGCGCCGAGCTGCGCGAGACGCGCGGGTTCATCTCGATGACCACCATGCGCCCGGTCTCCGGATGCACGGCGAACTGGATGTTCGAGCCGCCGGTCTCCACACCCACCGCCCGGATGATCTTCTTGGCGGCGTCGCGCATGCGCTGGTACTCCTTGTCCGTAAGCGTCTGCGCCGGCGCCACGGTGATGGAATCCCCGGTGTGAATCCCCATCGGGTCCACGTTCTCGATGGAGCAGATGATCACGACGTTGTCCGCGAGATCGCGCATCACCTCCAGCTCGAACTCCTTCCAGCCCAGCACCGCCTCCTCCACCATCACCTGGTGCACCGGGCTGAGATCCAGGCCGCGCCGGACGATCTCGTCGAATGCCTTGGCGGTGTAGGCGATGCCGCCACCGATGCCCCCCAGCGTGAACGACGGCCGCACCACCACCGGGTAGTCCATCTCCTCGGCGAAGGCGCGTGCCTTTTCCAGGCTCTTGACCACGGCGCTGCGCGGCGTCTCCAGGCCGATGCGGGCCACCGTGCGCTTGAACTCGAGGCGGTCCTCGGCGATGCGGATGGCCTCGGGGGACGCGCCGATGAGCTCCACGCCGTGCTTCTCCAGGACGCCGGCGTCGGTGAGCTCCACCGCCAGGTTCAGCGCGGTCTGCCCCCCCACCGTGGGGAGCACCGCGTCGGGACGCTCGGTGGCGATGATCTTCTCCAGGTACTCCACCGTGAGGGGCTCCACGTAGGTGCGGTCGGCGATCTCCGGGTCCGTCATGATGGTGGCGGGATTGGAGTTCACCAGGACCACCTCGTAGCCCTCGTCCTTCAGCGCCTTGCACGCCTGGGTGCCGGAGTAGTCGAACTCGCACGCCTGGCCGATGACGATGGGACCGGAGCCCAGGATGAGGATCTTGCGAAGGTCGTCGCGTCGCGGCATGGGGTCAGTCGGCTCCCTGCTCCATCATCCGCAGGAACTCGCCGAACAGGTAGTGCGAGTCGTGCGGCCCCGGCGATGCTTCCGGGTGATACTGCACGCTGAACGCCGGCAGGGTGCGGTGGCGCAGCCCTTCCAGCGTGCCGTCGTTGAGATTCCGGTGCGTGGCCTCCACGTCGCTGTCCGGCAGCGAGTCGGCGTCCACGGCGAAGCCGTGATTCTGCGCGGTGATCTCCACCTGCCCGCCATCCAGGCGCTGCACCGGATGGTTGC
Organism: uncultured bacterium; assembly: GCA_965371955.1. Lineage (GTDB taxonomy): Bacteria > Acidobacteriota > Polarisedimenticolia > CBDVAL01 > CBDVAL01 > CBDVAL01. Next base: position 13,242 of record CBDVAL010000002.1, read on the forward strand.
CGCCGTGATGGCCGAACTTGAGCTTGAAGGTCCTGCCGCCCAGGGCCAGACCGAGGATCTGGTGGCCCAGGCAGACGCCGAACAACGGCAGCCGGCCCAGGAGCTCCTGGACGGTCTTCACCGCGTAGCCGCACGGTTCGGGGTCACCGGGACCGTTGGAGAGGAACACACCGTCGGGATGCAGCGCCAGCACATCGCTCGAGGACGTCATGGCCGGCACCACGGTGACCCGGCAGCCACCATCCACCAGGCTACGCAGAAGGTTGCGCTTGATGCCGAAGTCGAAAGCCACCACGTGGAAGCGCGGCTCGAGGCCCGGGCCGCCGCCGTTCTCCCGCGCCAGGTCGTGGGTGGGCTCGTCCCAGGCATAGCGCTCCGCGGTGGTGACGGTGCGCGCCAGGTCCAGTCCCGCCATCTCGGGCAGGGCGCGAGCCTTCTCCACCAGCTCGGCAGCGTCGTCCGAGCGGGTGGAGAGCATGCCGCGCATGCAGCCGTGCCGACGCAGGTGGCGCACCAGTGCGCGCGTATCCAGATGGCTGATCACCGGAACCTGCCGGGCCTCCAGAAACTCCTGCGCCGTCTCCTGGCTGCGCCAGCTGGACGCAACGGGGGAGAACTCCCGCACGATGAGTCCCTCGAAGTACGGCCGCGCGGCCTCGTTGTCGGCCTCGTTGGCGCCCACATTACCGATATGGGGGTAGGTCAGGCAGACCAACTGACGGGCATAGGAGGGATCGGTGAAGATCTCCTGGTAGCCGGTCATGGAGGTGTTGAATACCACCTCTCCGCCGTGCTCCGCGGCGGCGCCGAACGCCCGGCCTCGAAATACCACCCCGTCCTCCAGGGCGAGGATGGCCGGTCTGCGGTTTGCTGGCGTCGCTGCTGGCATGAGCCCGGTGCGGACCGGCCCCGCTCGGCCTGCTTGCCGTCGGAGTGCCGCTGTCGTTGCTTCTTCGGGGGTTGCGCTCCCAAGCGCGTTGCTGCCGGGTGTGAAAGCCCCTTCTGTATAGCATACGGGGCAGGCGCCCGCAAGACGCCGGGAACTGGTCCGGTGGCTTCCCGGGGCGTTTGACCGGACTGCGGCGCATCGATATATTACGGCGTCCCTCGAAGCAAGAATTGATTCGCGAACGTCGTGCTCATCGCATGAGCAGGAGGAATCTCATGGGCGATCTGAAGGAAGCTCTACCCGGCCTCTTGGAGCTGGTCACCACCTGGGGCATCAAGGTGCTGGGCGCTCTTGCCGTCCTGGCCATCGGGCGCATGATCGCCGGTCTCATGCGCCGCACGGTCGTCAAGGGGATGCAACGCGCGAAATTCGACGCCACGTTGATCCCGTTCCTCTCGGGCATGGTCTACTACCTGCTCCTGACGCTGGTGATCATTGCCGTTCTTGGCTTGTTCGGGGTGCCGACCGCACAGTTCGTCGCCATCCTGGGCGCCGCCGGCCTGGCGGTGGGCCTTGCGCTGCAGGGAACCCTGGCCAACTTCGCCGCGGGCGTGATGCTGCTGGTGTTCCGGCCGTTCCGTGTGGGCGACTTCGTGGAGGTCGGCGGCAGCGCAGGCTCCGTGGTGGCCATCCACGTGTTCTCCACCACCATGAACACCGGCGACAACGTACGTATCGTCGTTCCGAACGGTGTGATCTGGGGCTCGGTCATCAAGAACTACTCCGTCAACGACACGCGCCGCAACGACATGGTGGTGGGCGTCTCGTACGACGATGACCTGGGCAAGGTCATCGAGATCATCCAGGGCGTGCTGGCTGCCGACTCCCGTGTCCTCCAGGATCCGCAGGCGCTGGTGGCGGTGAGCGAGATGGCCGACTCGTCCATGAACCTCGTGGTGCGCCCCTGGTCGAAGAGGCAGGACTCCTGGGCGCTGCGCTGCGACCTGACGCGCAAGCTCAAGGAGGAGCTCGAAAGTGCCGGCTGCTCCATCCCGTTCCCGCAGCAGGACGTGCACCTGCACCAGGTGACCGGCGCGTAGGCTGGCGGCCGCGCTGGCAGGCATACAATGCCGGAGCTTCCCGAGGTAGAGATCACACGACGGGGGCTGGTGCCGCTGCTTCTGGGGCGCCGTTTCCTGGAGGTCCATGTGCGCGAGCGCCGGCTGCGTGAGCCGGTGCACGTGGCATCCCTGCGCAAGCTGCGCGGGGCGGAGGTCACCGACCTCCGCCGGCGAAGCAAGTACCTGCTCATCGACACCGACGCCGGCCTGACGCTGCTGATCCACCTGGGGATGAGCGGACGGCTGTGGGTGGCCGACGCGCACCGGCCCGATGCCGAGCACCAGCATGTGGTGCTGGGCCTGGATAACGGCCGCCAGCTGCGCTTCGCCGATCCGCGCCGCTTCGGCATGGTCAAGGCGCTGCAGACAGCCCGGCTGGACCGGCACCCCCGGCTGCGGGGGCTGGGGCCGGACCCGCTGGACGAGTCGCTCACCGGAGAAGACCTCTTCCGCGCCACACGCGGGCGCCGCAAGCCGGTGAAGAGTTTCCTGCTGGACACGCGCGCCATCGCCGGCATCGGCAATATCTACGCCTGTGAGGCTCTCTACCGCGCCGGCATCAACCCGAAGCGCGCTGTGGGGCGCATCGGGCGGAGGCGCTGGCAGGATCTTCTGGCCGCACTGCGCGAGGTCTTGCTGGAAGCCATCGCCGCCGGCGGCACCACCTTGCGCGACTTCCTCAACGCAGAGGAGAAGGCCGGCTACTTCGCCTTCTCGCTGCGCGCCTATGATTGTGAAGGCGAGCGTTGCCGGCGCTGCAACGGTACCATCCGGCGTATCGTCCAGACGGGGCGCAGCACGTTCTACTGTCCCACTTGCCAGCGCTAGACGCCCGGCCGGAAGGCGGCCTGGTTGCTATTACCGATGCGCGTCCTGCCCCGGCGACTCTGCTAGACTGCCGTTCCCGGACCCGATCCGCGCGAGGCCATCGTGACCTTTCACCCCAAGCTCTTCTACCGCAACCTCGAAGAATTGCTGCAGCAGATCGAGGTCGGCGCCCCCAACGAGGACTGGTATGTGCACCTGGTGATGCAGATCGTCAAGTCCTTCGGCGAGGAACTGTGCATCGAGAACGGCCGGGTCTACAACGAGACGCCGGAAGGATTCCGGCTGGAACGGGACTTTCAGTCGCGCGACCCGGGGGCGGAAGGGATGCTCATCCCACGGGGCTACAAGCCTCTGGAACTCCTGCTGGAGCACGGCGTGTACATCTTCGACGAGTCGGTGGAAGGGCAGGACCACCAGGTGGAAGACCGTCTGGGCGGATTCCAGTCGGCGGGCATCGTCATCCGGGGCGAGCCACGTCGTGTGCTGGCCTTCGGCCTGCGCCCGGGATGGCAGGCGGTGCATGTGGACTTTGCGCTCAACATCCTGCGCAACGCCATCAACCACCGGGTGGAGAGAGAAGAGCTGAGGCTGGACATCGCCCAGGCGGTGGACATCCAGCGCAGCATCCTGCCGCGGAACATCCCCGCGCTGCAGGGCTTCTCTATCGCCGCGCGCTGCATCCCGGTGAGCAAGGTGGGCGGTGACTTCTACGACTTCATCCCGCAGAGCGGCGACATGATGTTCCTCGCCCTGGGCGATGTCAGCGGGCATGGCGTCTCCTCGGCACTGCTGGCCCGTGATGTCATCACCGGCCTGCGCATGGGTGCCGACCGCGAGCTCACCACCACGGCCATCATCCGGCGGCTCAACCGCGTGATCTCCCGGGGCATCCTCTCCACCCGCTTCGTATCGCTGTTCTTCGGCAGCCTGAGCTCCAGCGGCGATCTGTTCTACGTGAACGCCGGCCATCCGGCGCCCTGGATATTCGGTGATCGCGGCATCCGCCGCCTGAGGGTGGGAGGGATGATCCTGGGGCCCGTGCCCGACGCCCATTTCCGGCGCGGCTACGCCCAGCTGGATCCCGGCGACACGCTGGTGATGGTCACCGACGGGGTGCTGGAGCGGCTGGGGCCGGAAGGTGAGGAGTTCGGTGACCAGGGCGTCGAGAGGGTCGTGGCGCCGCTGGTGGGAAAGCCCACCGACGAGGTCCTGGAGGCGATCTTCACCGCAGCTTCCGAATATGGCCAGGGGCGGCCGTGGGTGGACGATACCACCGCGGTGGTGATGGCCCGGGAGGCCGACTCTACTAGCTGACACCGATGGCAGCGCCCTGCGCGTTGCGCTGCACCGGACGGTAGAGGGTGTCGCGCTCCACCGGTATCCGCCCCGCCATCCTGATCAACCGCTCGATCTCCTGGTGCGTCATTCCCTCGGCCGTGGAAGCTCCGGCGGCGTGGGTAATGGTCTCTTCGATGATGGTGCCGTCCAGGTCGTCGGCGCCGAAGCCCAGCGCGATCTGAGCCAGCCGCGGCCCGATCTGGATCCAGTAGGCCTTGATGTGGTCGAAGTTGTCCAGCATCAACCGGGAGACGGCGATGTTCTTCAGGTCCTGGAAACCCGTGGTAGGCGGAAGGTGCGACAGAGTCGTGTTCTCCGGGTGGAACGCCAACGGGATGAGCACCTGGAATCCGCCGGTCTCGTCCTGCAGCTCGCGCAGCCGCATCAGGTGATCCACGCGCTCCGCGTCGGTCTCCACGTGGCCATAGAGCATGGTGGCGTTGGATCGCAGGCCGGCCTGGTGCACCAGCCGTGTGGTGTCCAGCCACTCCTCGCCGGTCATCTTGTAGGTGCAGATGATGTCGCGCACCCGCTTGGCAAAGATCTCCGCCCCCCCGCCGGGGCACGACCCGAGACCGGCCTCCTTCAACATCTCGATGGTCTCCGGGATGGACCGCTGGCCGCGCCGGGCCAGCCACTGGATCTCCACCATGGTGAAGGCCTTCAGGTGCACCTCGGGGAAGCGCCCTTTCAACCGCTTCAGTAGCTCGATGTAGTAGTCGAACGGCAGCTGGGGGTGAAGGCCACCGACGATGTGGAACTCGGTGACCGATTCGTCCCAGGTGGAGGAGGCGTGCTCCACCGCCTGGTCGATGCTCATGAGATAGCCGCCGTCCTCGCCGGGTTTGCGCGCCCAGGCACACAGACCGCACTCCACGTAGCAGATGTTCGTGGGGTTCAGGTGTCGGTTGACGTTGTAGAAAGTGTGGTCACCGTGCCGGCGCTCACGCACCTTGTTGGCCAGGCGGCCCACGGTCAACAGCTCCGGCGTGCGGTAGAGGAACACTCCGTCATCGAAGTCGAGCCTCTCGCCGGCATCCACCTTGGCGTCGATCTCCGCGAGGCGCTTGCGATCATCACCCATCCCCGTCCTCCGCTCTCCAGGGGGCACCCCTGGAGGGCCTCATTATGGACCTGTCCGGCGAGCCGGAGCAAGAACGAGGCAGCGGGATCAGTCGAGGCGAACCAGGCCGCGGGATCGCAGGTTGTCGATGAGCCGATAGGTCTCGAGATCGGAGAACCCGAGTTGCTCCAGGACCTCCGAGATGCACGGCTTGGACGGCAACATCTCCACCAGGGGCAAGGCCTCCACCGGGACGCACAGCGCCGACGGGTCGAGGTGCGGCCCCGGCGCCAGCCGGCGGTCACCGGGCATGCGGTGCCGCCACTGCGCGGTCTGCGCCTTCAGGCCACGCCCATCGCGTAGCAGATCCTCAGGGGAATGGTCGATCCCCTGGGCAGGGGTGACGCGGCAAGCGCGGTACTCGAAGTCTCCGCTCTCCCACGTCATCATCTGGAAGAACGCCTTGGGGCCGAAGAGATCCGGTCCCGGCAACTCGGCGCGAACCACGCGCCCGCTCTGGAAGGAGATCTTGCCGGCGTTGCAGCCATGTCGCAGCACCAGTTCGCCATCATGGCCGGTCTTGCTGAAGATCCTGATGATGTTCTCCACGCCGGCTTCGTCCAGTGGCCCACGCACCTCCCGGGCGCTGAGGGAGCGGCGTCGCAGGTCCAGGCAGGCGACGAAACGCTCGGTGCGCTTGCGGTGGGCCTGGCTCATCTCCCGGAAGAGCAGCCCGACCCCCTCCGGGCGCGGCTCGGGCAGCTGCGCCATGTCGGCGCGCACCACCTCGCTCTGCAGGACCAGGTCCGGCCCTTTGGCCGATCGGATCAGGCTGACCTGGAGGGTGGTGCCGTGGGACAGCGGCCTCGGCGTCAACAGGAACAGGCCGGCCTTGCTGATATCCCGGGTGAGAGCGACCTCGCTCCAGGAGCCGTTCTGATACTCCACCTTGAGGCGTGCCGGGATGCGCACCGCCTGACGTTGCTCCGGCGGTTGCAGCGCCGCATGGGTCAGGACCTGGCCGATGAGTTGACGTGCATCCTTCGCCATGTCCATGTCGAACTCCACAAGATGGAGCCCCACTCCAGGCCGCATGCCGCGGCGGGCGGCCTCACCCTGGTCGATGACGTAGATCACCTCGCCCTTGCCCGCGATCTCCGCCTGGCCGAATGGCACCTCCAGCACGAAGTCCACCACGGTTCGCACGGGCAACAGGATGTCGGTGGGGACAAACAGCCCTCCCTTGACGAGGTTGCGATCAAACTCCTCGGCGAACGCATGGGAGTCGTGGAACGTGATTCTCCAGGGAGAACTGCCAGGTGCGTTGCTCAATCCAATTCCTCGTAGGCGGGACCCGCGGGACCGGACCCTCGACACATTTCGAATACGACCGTTGGAGAAGATAGCTCCTACGAATATAGGGGCCAGCAGGCCGGATCGCAAAGCCCAGCGGGACTTTCGAAAAAAAACGCTGGGCGAGAACGTCCGAGATCGGTACAATGCCGGCCATGAGCTTCGTCCGCCACTGTCCGCGTTGCGTGTCCAATTACCAGCCACACCTGGGAGAATGCGCCGAGTGCGGCGGGCCGCTGGAGGATCGGCTGGAAGGATCAAGCTGGGCCGCGGAGGAGGCAGCGCCCGCCGCCGCGCCGCCTGCACCCATCGACCCACCGCCCGGCAATTACGAGACGCTCTACTTCAGCTACGCGGTAGACGAGCTGCAGCCGGTAGCGCAGCGCCTCAGCCGGCGCGGTATCCCGTTCCGCATCGAGACGCTGGATGACGGCCGCCCGACATCCCGTTCCCGCTACGAGCTCAAGGTGCGCGACCAGGAGCGCGAGACCGCCCGCGAGGAGCTTCTCCATCTGCTGGGAGGAGACGTCTCGCTGGAGAAAGCGCGCTCGCTGGACCAGGACTTCGACCCCGAGAGCGGTTACCGCCGGTGCCCGGCCTGCTCCACGGAGCTGAACCAGGGGCAGGGATCCTGCCACGAATGCGGACTGATGCTGGGCGGTTGAACGCGGGCAGAGGGATCCCACCCCATATGGGGTAGCCCTGCTCCTTATGGGACTTCGGAGACCTCGGGGACCACATCGGGATCGTCCGGCCGTCCGATGTCGTGCTTCTGGATGCGGTACTGCAGGGTCTTGTAGGAGATCCCCAGCAGGCGCGCCGCCGGACCCAGGGCCCCCCGGGTTCGTTCCAGAGCCTGGACGATGAGATGCCGTTCGAGCTCCGGAAGCCGCACGCCGGTGGCGGGCAGCTGGAACAGATCGTCCACTGTCTCCCCCGGCTGCGTCCCGCGCCGGATGTTGGGCGGCAGGTCCGCAGGGGTCAACCGGGCCGATCGCGCCAGCAGCACCATGCGCTCCACGCAGTTCTCCAGCTCGCGCACGTTCCCCGGCCAGGAGTGCACCTGCAAGCGCTCGAGGAGTTCGGAAGAGGCGCCCACCGGCTCGCGCTCGAACTTCCGTGCGGCCTTGGAGAGGAAATGATCCACCAGCAGCGGGATGTCCTCGCGGCGCTCGCGCAGCGGCGGCAGGTGGATGGGGACCACGTTCAGCCGGTAAAACAGGTCCTCGCGGAAGCGCTTCTCGCGAATGGCCTCCTCCAGATTCTCCCCGGTGGCGGCCAGGATGCGCACGTCCACCTTGATCGACCCGGTGGAGCCCAGCGGCTGGATCAGCTGGTCCTGCAGCGCGCGCAGCAGCTTGGCCTGCAGGTCCACGCGCATGGCCCCGATCTCGTCAAGAAAAATCGTCCCGCCGTGTGCCTGCCGGAAGCGGCCGGGACGGGCGCGCACGGCACCGGTGAACGCACCGCGCTCGTGGCCGAAGAACTCGCTCTCCAGTAATGTCTCGGGCACGGCAGCACAGTTCATGGCCACGAACGGACCGGAAGACCGCCGGCTGGCCTCGTGGATGGCCCCGGCCACCAGCTCCTTGCCGGTGCCGCTCTCCCCCTGGATGAGCACCGGGACGTCCGTATGGGCGACGCGCCCCACGAGATCGAAGATCTCCTGCATGGCCGGCGCGGAGCCGATCAGGCCGCCCAGCCGGTAGCGGTCGCGCAGCGCACCGTGCAGCGCCGCCACCTCGTCCTCCAGGCGGCGGTGGCGCAGGACCTTGGACAAGACCAGCAGCAACTCGTCGCGCTCGAACGGCTTGGTGAGGTAGTCCGCGGCGCCGCGCTTCATGGCCTCCACCGCCGAGGAGACCGACCCATACGCTGTCATCAAGACCACCGGCAGGTCGGGGATCTGTGCCCGGGCGCGGTCCAGCAGCTCCAGACCATCCATCCCGGGCATCTTCTGGTCGGTGAGCATCAGGTCGAAGTGCTGGGCCTCGAGCCGTGCCACCGCCTCCTTCCCGTCCGCCGCCACCAGGACGCGATAGCCGGCCCGCTCCAGGATGGAAGAGAGCATCTCACGCTGGGTGGGCTCGTCGTCCACCACCAGCAGCCGTGCTCCCGCGCCGCTCTCGTGCTGCTCGGCCTCGGTCATGCCGCCGCACCTCCGGGAAGGGGAAACGCCAACTGCACCAGGGTACCGGCACCCGGCTCGCTCTTGAGCAACACCCGGCCGCCATGGTCCTCCACCACCACCTGATGCACCATGGGAAGTCCGAGTCCGTGGCCGTTCTCGCGCGTGGTGTAGGCGAAGTCGAAGACGCGCTCCTGCTCCTCGGCAGAGATCCCGGTCCCCGAGTCGGCAACCTCCACCAGCACGTCCCCGCCCTCGCGCCGGGCGGAGAGGGTGAGTTCGCCGCCGTCCGGCATGGACTCGAAGCTGTTGAGCACCAGGTTCAGCACGGAGGAGCGCACCGACTCGCCGTCGGCCATCACCTCGGGAATGTCCTCCCCCAGCTCCACCCGGATGTCCACGCCGCGCCGCACCGCCTCCTTCTCCACCAGCTGGGCGGTCTCGCGCAGCAGCTCGGGGATATGCAGCGGGGCCTTCTCGTGCCGGTCGCTGCCGGCGAAGCGCAGGAAGTTCTCCACCAGCTTGCCCAGGCGGCGGATCTCCTCGCGGATGATCCCCAGCGCGCGGTCGAACTCCCTGCCTCGCTCGTCCTCCCGAGGGCGGCAGGTCTCCACCAGGTGCTGCAGCGTGAGGTTGATGGAATGCAGCGGGTTGCGCACATCATGGGCGACGCCGGCGGCCAGCCTTCCCAGCGCCGAGAGCTTCTCGCGCCGGTGGAGCTGGCGCTCGCGCTCCTTGCCGGCCCGCAGGCGTCCGGTCATCTCGTTGAATGCCCGCCCCAGGCGCGCGATCTCGTCGCGGCCCCGGGCCTCGACCTCGACGTCCAGATCACCCTCGGACAGCCGGCGGATGCCTGCATCCAGCCGGCGCACCGGCCGGGTGAAGCGCGACGCCAGGCTGGCCGAGAGGATGATCCCCAGCAGGAAGACCCCGAGCAGCAGGAGGATGGAGCGGCGCCGGAAGGCGGCGAACAGGTCCTGATAGTCCTGCGTGTTGATGGGCAGCATGATGGCCTGCTGGTGCAACGGGAAGCGCACGTTGCGGGTGCTGCCGGCTCCCATCTCGTCGTCCTCCACCGGCGGCTGGTCGGCATCCCCCGCGGCGGCGAGTACGTCCCCCTTGTGGACCCACGCGGGAATGCGCAGCACCATCCCCCGGACATCGCCCTCGGCCTGGACGTCCTCCACCCTGATGAACAGCTGCTCACGCACGGCGCCCACCCTGGCGTTCACCAGGATCTGGCGCGGCGAGACGTCGTCGCCCACTTCACCTCCAGGGGCGACCCGTGACCTCGTGGCCGGCAGCCCCTCGCACGGGAGCTCCGCGCCCTCGTCGCTGAAACACTCCATCGCAGCCTCGCCGAAGCGCGAGAACATCACCACGCCGTCGATGGCCCCCTCGAGGCCGAAGGAGAATTCCGTGCTGTGGACAAAGTGGCTGCGCAGGGCGGCGTCTGCCAGGACGTCGATGTCATGCAGTCCCCGCGTGTCGAGGGTCCGCAGGGTCTCCTGGCCCACGGTGGAGATGGTCTGGGCTACCTCCTCCATCACCTGTTTCTGATACTGGTTCAGGAGAAAGGCCACTGCCCCGAGGCAGAGCAGCAGGACGAAACTCATGAGGCCGATGAGCCGGGAGGTCATGGCGGGTACCTCTTTCTCGATACGGGCCGGCGATCCGCAGGCCGCGGGACGAGTCCGATCCTTTACTTTAGCAAACCACGTACCATGGGGGAAACCCTTGTCGTACAAGGGAAAGGGCGTCAGGGGGCGGCGCAGATACCGCTTATGAGGTGACGCCGGTGGCTTTCGGGACCGTGAACAGGAAGGAGGTCCCCTGGCCGGGCCGGCTGTTGGCCCACACCCGGCCGCGCTGCACGGTCACCAGATGCTTGACGATGGCCAGTCCGAGGCCGGCGCCGCCGGTCTTGCGGGCCCGCGAGCTATCGCCGCGGTAGAAGCGCTCGAAGATGTGGGGCAGGTGCTCCGGGGCGATGCCCGGGCCGGTGTCCTGGACGCAGATCTCGATCTCCTCACCCACCTCCTGCGCCCGCACCAGGATGCGGCCGCCCTCCGGCGTGTGGGTCCACGCGTTGCTGAGCAGGTTCCGCACGATCTGACGAAAGCGCGCCGGGTCGGCCAGCGCCGGCGGAAGCTCCGGAAGATCCGTCTCCACCACCGGTCCCCCCGCGGAGGGTTGCGGCAGGAGCGCCTGCAGCACCTGGCGGATCTCGGAGGAGACCTGCAACGCCTGCAGGTCGAGCCGCAGCTTGCCGGCCTCGGCGAGGGACAGATCCTGAAGGTCCACCACGAGCCTGCTGAGGAACATCACCTCCTCGTGCAGTGACGACACGACCTCGGCGGACGGCTGCAGCAGGCCGTCCTGCAGGGCCTCGAGCTGGCCGCGGATATTGGTCAGCGGCGTGCGCAGGTCGTGCGCCACGTCGGTGACCAGCTGGCGCCGCAGTTGCTCCTGGCGCTCCAGGCTGTCCGCCATCTGGTTGAAGGCGCGCGCCAGCTCGCCCACCTCGTCGCGCGAGCGCACCTGCACACGATGGGTCCGGTCCCCTTCGGTCATCCGCTGCGCAGCGCGGGTGAGCTGCTCCACCGGGCCGAGGATGCGTCGCCCCACCGCCGCCGTGGCCAGCAAAGCCAGCAGGCCGCCGGCCGCCACCGCCGCCAGCAGCCAGCGGTTCACCGCCTGCAGGAAATCGCCACGCGGCGGGCGCGAATCACGCAGGGTTTCGCGCACCTCCGGCAGCACGTGTAACCAGCCCAGAACTTGGCCCAGCCCGTCGCGAAGCACCACCTCCGGGCCACGAATCATCGTCTGTTCCTCCTGCCATCCCCCCCCCGCCTGCACCCTCCGCGTGAGCTTCAGCGACCCGTCGGGCAAGCGTTGCGCCGTCCGGCGTTCCTCTGCCGGTTCGGTGGTGAACAGCAGCCGACCGTCGGGCCCCAGAAGAATCAGGTGGCGCGCCCCGCCCAGCTCCTGCCTCAGCTCACGCAGGACCATCGGCGCACCGTCCCATCCTTGCCGGCCATGGTGTTCCTGGAGGTGCCGCGCCCAGCCCTCCAGGTCCAGCGCCATGGGCGCCCCTTCGATGAAGCACTCCACCTGGAGGAAGTGCTCGAACTCCCGTCGCATCGCCAGGCTGGACACGATGCCCACCGCCGTCACCGAGACCAGCACCACCAGACCGACCCACAGCAACAGGCGGACGCGCAGGCTATGCAGCATCGCCGCCTCCCTCGAACCGATAGCCCACGCCGAACACCGTGACGATGAACGACGGCCGCGTGCGGTCGGGCTCGATCTTGCGGCGCAGGTTCTTGACGTGGGCGTCCACGGTGCGGTCGAAGCCCTCGAAGTGCGGTCCGAAGGCACGCTCCACCAGCTGCGCACGGTTGAACACACGCCCCGGCGCGCGCGCCAGGCTCAGCAGGATCTGGAACTCGGTGGGCGTCAGAGAGACCACCTCGCCGCACACCCGCACCTCCTGGTGCTGCGGGCGGATCTCCAGTCGGGGGAACTGCAGCACCTCTTCCGGGTCGGTGGCACTGCCGCTTCGACGCAGAACAGCGCGCACCCGCGCCACCACCTCCCGCGGGCTGAACGGCTTCGGTATGTAGTCATCGGCGCCCAGTTCCAGCCCCGCGACGCGATCGTCCTCGGTGGTGCGGGCCGTCAGCATCAGGATGGGAACCGTGGACGCGGCGCGCAGGCGCTTGCAGACCTCCAGCCCATCCAACCCGGGCAGCATCAGGTCCAGCAGGATCACATCCGGTAGCCAGGCGCGGGCGGCCTCCAGGCCGGCGTTGCCGTCCGCCGCCACTTGAACGGCATAGCCCGCATGCTCCAGATAGAGCCGCAGGTTCTCCGCCGTCTTGCCGTCGTCCTCGATGACGAGAACCCGTTGTCGCTGGGTCATGGAAGCATCGTAGCATCAAGCCTGGCCCGAGGTCCGGGCTGAAGAGCCTGGTACCAGTGTGGAGGGACGGTTTGAAGAAAGTATGAAGAGAAAAAGGGGACAGCCCTGGGGGGCCCATTCTACGCATCCGGGGAGTCCTGTGTGCAGTGGAAAACATCCGGGCTGAAGTGTTGCAGCTAGCGGCGCGTGCTCGACACAGAAACCAACCTGCGACCTAGTGATTAGGAAACCAGACCGGGGGGATCCGGAGAGGCACCAGGACGAACCCAGAGGCCGGCTGTGAGACTCGAGTCCGGTTAGGTGCGCCGGGCCTCATCAGAACCCACAGGCCGCCTGACGATCCCGTCCCACCGTGATGCTCAGTGCCATGGTGCCATCTCCACACCCGAGACCGTCGAATGCCTCGCAGATGCCGGACTCCACCGGACCGACGCCGGCGAAGTGCCCGTCGAGATCCACTTCCGCGCACCAGTAGTACTCTAGCTCGCACGCCGAGCCGTAGAGATTCTCATGGGGGTCGGTGAGGGCGCCTGACCAACCCGCTCCGTCGGTCTGCACCCACCGGTTCCAGGTGCCCGAGAACACGCTGCCGCCGCCGGCGGCCAGTGCTACGTACTGATCGCGATAGAAGTCCGCGCGCTCCGAGCACCACTCGAACACCGGAATGGGGCCACCCCCCACGGAGAAGTGCAGGTAGTCGTCCTGTAAGGCTTGAGCTGCAGAGAAAAAGTCGAATAGCGACGTGGTAGCCACGTCATCTGCGAAGGTGTCGATGAAGGAGTAACGTGCCGATGTGCAATTCGGCCCGCCGTAGCAACCCGCATCCTCGCAATCGATAGCACCATTCCCATCGTCATCAAGGCCATTACTGCAGCCGCTCTCGGCGCCGCATGTCACGGTTCGCTCCTGGGAGGTGGCCGTTCCCCAGCTCCCCAGGAAGGGCCGCAACGGCCGCACCAGGTAGAAGTAGATCTCACCGAGGCCGGGTTGCGCCGGGTCGTCGATGCAATTCGACGTCACGGTTTCCAGGGTGCATGGGGCCGGGAACCCTGCCTCACTGGAACGGGCCACCAGATACAACCCGGCGCCCTGTTGCGCGGGCCAGCAGAACAGTGAGGGGTCACCAGGATCGGTAAAGCCCGCGGCACCGCTGATCTCGTCGATGGCCCCATGGCCCACGTCGCCGGGACACTGGTTGTCCTGGCCATCCAGGATCTCCGGGGCGCCGGGAAATACGGTGAGATCGAAACGCTGGCAATCCTCTGCACAGAGGTAACCGTCACCGTCCTGATCCGCGTCATCGACCACGCCGTTACAGTCGTCGTCGTTCCCGTTGCATAACTCCGGATTTCCTGGGAAGCGGGTCCCGTCGCTGTCGTCGCAATCATTGCATGCCGGGGCGGCATCCAAGTCGAGATCGATGAGTTCGATCCCCGGGATCACGCCATCGCAGTTGTTGTCCTGACCGTCACAGAACTCGGTGGCGCCGGGAAAGGAGAGCGGATTCAGGTCGTCACAATCTCCAGCGCAGATGGTGAGTCCATCCCCATCGAAATCGTCCTGCTGGCCCAGTGCATAGCGACCACCGATGCGGGAATAGCTGCCACCCCAGGGGATCATCTCACGATCGGTCCAGACAAGGGTATGCCCGTTGCGTGACGGAGGTGCTCCATCCAGGTTGAATGAGGTCCACGTGTCGAGTGCAGGATCGTAGATCCCCCTGGGCGCTCCAGAGGAGGCATCTCCCCAGATCAACATGTACCTCCCTGTCCATATCCCCGTGGTATCCTGCCCGAATCTCGAAGTCGTGGGCGGACCTCCCTGCGTGCTCATGGAAGTCCAGCTGTCGAGAATCGGGTCGTACAGACCTCCGGAGATCAGGGAGTCCCCGTGGTTCTCGCCACCCCAGATGAGCATATGGGTGCCCGTCCAGTACGCATCGTGATCCACCCTGGGGTCAGCAGCGTTCTCCTGTGAGATGAGAGACCAGACTCTTGTCGCAGGGTCATAGATGTGCCCCGTGCCGGGATCGGCTGTCTGCGAGCCATTCGATCCTCCGAAGTGGATCAGCCGTGAGCCCGCCGCGATGAGGGTTGCGCGCACCGGAAAGTTGTTGAAGGGACCGCCGTCGAGAGGGATCTCCTCCCAGGAATCGGATTCCGGGTCATAGAATCCAGCGACATCCTCGGCATCGGGGTCTCTGAGCCCCATCACTGCCATTCGCGTGCCGGTCCACGCGGCTTTAGGCTTGACCGCCATAAAGCGGGAGAAGCCCGGCATGGGCGTGACGGGTAGCCAGGCATCCGCTACGGGATCGTAGCGTCCCCCGTCGTTGGACTCCGAGGTGTCAGAGTAGAAGAGCACGTAGCGTCCGGTCCAGAACGTCCACGGATCCTTCAAGAGATTCGGGGCGCCTGCGAGAGTCGTTGGAGTCCAGGCGTCGGTCAGTGGATCGTAGCGTCCGCCACTGGTCAGGAAACCGGAGAGGTCTCGCCCACCCCAGATGACCATGACATTCCCGGTCCACGCTGCGCCGTGGTGGCTTCGCCCCTCCGGAGCCGGGCTCTGCGCCGTGGGTAGCCATTGGTCGACGACGGGATCATAGCGTCCGCCGGTGTCCACGCTGTTGTTGAGGTAAACGCGCCCCCCCCAGACGATCACTTCCGAGCCCGTCCAGATGAACGAATGACCTTCTCGCGGCGTGGGCGAGCCACTTGTAGAGAGGGGGGTCCACTGGTCTGCCTGCGGATCGTAGCGGCCGCCATCGCCCAAGTTGTCGGACGAACCCGGGTCTCGCCCGCCCCATACCAGCAACTCCGAGCCCGTCCAGACCACGGACTCCTTGCTTCGTGGTGAAGGGGCATTGACCAGGCTGATGGGCGGGCTCCAGACGTCACTGACCGGGTCATAGCGCGCGCCGTGTTGCAGGCCGCTCCAGATCAACATCTCCGAACCGGTCCACACCGCGTGGTGATCTTGCCACGATGCTGTCAGACCGCTGGTGCTCATGGGGCTCCAGCTGTCGGTAGCGGGGTTGTATCGCCCTCCGTCGTCCAGCGGGGACGCGGAGCCTGTATCGGTTCCACCCCAGACGATCATCTCCGTGCCCGTCCACACGGCGGTGTGGTCCGTGCGCGCGGATGGCGCGCCGGTGCTGCTCATCGGCGCCCAGGTGTCGGCAGCAGGATCGTAGCGTCCGGTCTCTCCACCGGTACCACCCCAGACGATCATCTCCGTCCCGGTCCAGACGACGGACAGACCGGGGCTCTGCACGGGAGCTTCCAGCGACGAGATGGGCTGCCAGGTATCGCTGGCGGGGTCATAGCGCCCACCGAGCAAGAAACCCTGACCCCAGACCAGCACCTCGGTTCCCGTCCACACGCCCGGCCCGTAGCTCGTAGTGCCTCCAACGTCGGAAATGTGAGCCCACACGTCGAGCAAGGGATCGTAGCGCGCGCCGGTGCCCCCAAAGATGATCATCTCCGTGCCTGTCCACACGGCCATATGCCCCCAACGCGAGTCGGGAAAGTTGTCCAGGGGGTTCCAGGTGTGATCCGGTTGGCAGGCGAGGCCCGCGGCCTCGGCGGCTGGGTACAGAGACACGATCGAGGCCACGGTGGGCACCTCGAAGGGCGCAAACTTCTGACGGGTCTCGGACCACCAATCGTCCCAGCTTTTCTTCGGGACCGAGTACAATGCGCGCTCCCCGTCCGGCAGGGCCACCAGTAGCACATACTTATCACGCTCGTCCCGGACCACCCCCAGGGCGCCGCCTGTATCTGCAGCTGGCGTCCGGCGCGGATGGCGTGACTCCGGATCCAGGTGCCCCGTGTGCAACCGCTCCGCGATCTCCGTCATCTCCCGGCGAGCGGCCGCGTGAATCCTGCCATCGAAGGCATACAGGTTGCGGACCAGGCGATCCACCAGCACCGGGCGGACGAAACACTCCTGGATGAGCACCGGGTCGCGATCCAGAGCCTGGTAGATCTGCTCCAGCCGGTCCGAAAACTGGGTCTTCCGGGCAATCCGCTGCAGTTCCCGGCGTAGCGCCTCCGCCGTCACGGGCCGGTTCCACTGACGCTCCAGCGCCGAGGATTTGTGCAGATAGTCCTCGACCTTGCGCCGAAGAACCTGCCGGGGAACCGCCTCGTCGAAGACGGCAGACGCGTTGATCCGGTGAGAATGATAGACGCGCTCGATGGCCTCCTGCGCCCGCACTCGCTCTGCGAACGTCAGTTCCCGTCCGGTTGCCGTCCCGGTTGCCGCCAGCGCGAGGCCCAGCAGCAGGGCAAGGCGATGCCGGCGCAGAAGGGACACCAGAAACCCGTTTCCCGTTGACATATGGCAACTCCCCCGTCAGAGGCACCTAATTCGTGTCACTTCTTATTCTTAGGATCAGGCTGCCATCGGTTCCCAGAATCTTCGGGTGATTTTCGAACCCTTTCCGGTGGGCCTTTTTCGGCGGGGCTGGACGCAAACTGACAGCCCACAGAGCTGGCTAGCCCCTACTCATGCCGACAGATCCCTGGTCCTAGTCGGCGGCACGCTGCAACTGCTCCAGCATCTGGCGGACTTGCGGCTGGTTGGCCTGGAAAGCCAGCGATTGCTCCAGCAGGTCCATGGCGCGTGCGGTCCGCCCCTGGCGCGCCAGCAACTGGGCCAGGAGGTTGAGCACCCGGGGCTGCACCTCGCCCGCGTCCAGCGCCCGTTGCAGATGCGCACTGGCGTCGGCGTTCTGTCCCATGCGCATCTCCACCAGCGCGCGGTTGTACCAGCCGGGTCCGTTGTTGGGATGCGACTCCGTCAGCAGCCGGAACAACCCCAACGCCGGTCCGATCTTGCCCTGACGGGCGTGCAGGACGCCGAGGCTGAGCAGCACCTCGGGGTCGTCCGGCGTGGCTTCCCTCGCCGCCTCGAACAGCTGTTGCGCCTCCTCGATCCGGCCGGCGTTCATGGCCACCACGCCGCGCCACAGCAAGATCTTGTCCGGAGGATCAGGCCGGGCTCCCATGACCTCCAGAAGCTCCAGCAGCTCCGCCCCCCGGGACGGCGTCACCAGCTTGGTCATGGCGGTGATGACCGCCGGGTCTTCGGGCTGGCGCTTCAATCCCAACAGCAACAGATCCCAGGCGCGCTGCGCCCGGCCGGACCGGCGCTCCAGCAAGGCCTCGCCCAGCAGCGGGGGTGCCAGGTCGCTGTGCTCCCTTGCCAATCGACGGAAGAACTCGCGGCCGCGGTCAGCGGTCCGGCTGATCTGATAGAGGCCGGCGAGGTAGCGGTACTCGCCGGTGGGCCGCCCGGCGTCCTCGATCAGTCGCTCCTCATGCACAGCAATGGCATGCATCATCAGTGCGTGGTTGCGGCCCTCGTCCCGCTTGCGCCGCTTCTCCTGCTGCAGCTCCTGGTACACCTGCAGCTCCGCCCGCCCGTCCTGGGTGCGTCCGGTTCCCTGATAGGCCTGCGCCAGTGAGTAGCGCACCTTGGCGGATCCGGGCAGCAGCTCCCGGGCGTGCTCCAGTGGCTCGACGGCCGACGCGGCCTCACCGCCACGCAGACGGGCCTTCCCCAGCGCGAGCCAGGACTCTCCGTCCTGCGGATTGAGCTGCAGGGCACCGTGCAGCAGGGCCTCGCCCTCCTCGTGGCGGCCATCCTCCAGCAGCAGGGCGCCCAGAACCCGCAGCGCCTCGAAATCGGTGGGCGCCTGCTGCAGGCGAGTCCGCAACAGGCGCTCCGCCTCCTCGCCACGGTGGAGCTCCTGCAGTAGATCCACCAGCAGCGAGATCACGCCGGGCAGGTCCGGGGCCAGCCGCATGGCCGTCTCCAGCTCCTTCGCCGCGTCGTCGGGGCGGGCCGGCAAGCTCAGGCGATAGGTCACGCCCAGCAGGTTGTGCAGGCGCGCGTCGCGCGGATGCTCCTCGATGGCGCCCTGCAGCAATTGTCCTGCCCTATCGAACTCGCCGCTCTCGATGAGGGCCAGCGCCACCGCGTAGAGATCCGTGACGTCGCCGTCGGCGGCCGGCAGGGGGAGCAAGGCCGCAAGGCCGAGGGCCAGCGCTGCCGCAGTCGCCCACTTCATGGCGAACCCTTCACCTTCTCCTCTACCTTCCCGTTTCCCTTCAAGACCAGGTGGCGCTTGCCGGCTGCCAGCGGACCGAAGTGCTCGATGCCGCCCTGCGGCCAGTGCACCACGACCATGGTCTTGTCGGCACCCGCCAGGCCTACATGCAACGTGAGCGCGCTCTGCGAGAGAAAAGAGGACGCGCTGCGCACCTCGCGCGTCTGCACCCTCTGCGGGCTGTGCCCTGAATGAATGGTCACGCGGGCTCCGAGGGCAAAGGGGTTGCCGCCCGGCTGGCGCAGGTCGATCTGGATCCACGTCCCTTCGGCGCCCCGGGCGATCAACAACCGGACCGGTCCCCTGGAGGCGGTCACTGCCGCGTCCAGATCGCCGTCGCCGTCCACGTCCGCCAGCGCCAGGCCGCGTCCCACCAGGAGCTCGGAGAACACGGCACCGTGCTCCGTGCCGGTGTCCCGGAACCGCGCGCCACCGTCGTTCTCCAGGAGCTGCATGTTCTGCGCAAAGGTCACGTTGTCCTGATGCAGCTCGGGATCATCGAGCACATGGCCGTTGGCCACCAGCAGATCCAGATCTCCGTCCAGGTCATAGTCCAGTGCCACGACACCGAACCCCACCCGGCGAATGCTGGCCTCCCCCAGCCTGGACGGCAGGCTGCGATCCACGAACTGGCTGTTGCCCTGGTTGGCATACAGCGTGTTGGTCTCCATGGCCATGTGGGTGACGAACAGATCGGTGAGACCGTCGCCGTCGAAGTCCTCCGCCTGGACGCCCATGCCGGCCTCGGGCATGCCGTCCTCGTTCACGGCGCAGCCGCTGAGCAGCCCGATCTCCTCGAACTTCCCCGCCCGATTCAGGAACAGGAAGTTGGGCGACCCGTCGTTGGCCACGTACAGATCCTGCCAGCCATCCTGGTTCAGGTCGAACCAGATGACTCCCAGGCCATGGCCGGGCGCCAGGGGCACCAGCGTGTCCGCGTCCTCCTGGAAGGTCCCGTCGCCGCGATTGCGGTAGAACGAGTCGGGCACCGGCGCGTAGGCGCTCGGATTGCAGTACGAGACCCGGCCTTGCACCGGAGCTCCACAGCGCCGGTTGTTTTCTATCGTGTGGTCCACATAGTGTGCGACGTAGAGATCGAGATCGCCGTCGCCATCGGCATCGGCGAACGCCGCAGAGCTGGACCAGCGCGGATCACCCACACCGGCGGCCCGTGTGATATCGCTGAACGTGCCGTCACCGTCGTTGCGGTAGAGGACATCGGGACCGAAATTGGTGACCAGGAGATCCAGGTCACCATCGCCGTCGATGTCCCCGGCGGTGCAGCCCATTCCCCAGGAGCGGTCGCCCACGCCCGCCTCCGCGGTGACGTCGACAAAACGTACCCGGCCACCGGCGCTGTCGTTGCGGTAGAGAGCGTTGCGCAGCTTGCCGCCCCCCTCGAACCCCGGCAGCGCGGCGCCTTGCACCAGGTAGAGGTCCGGATCCCCGTCGTCGTCGTAGTCCAGGAAGCACGCTCCCGAGCCGACGGTCTCCACCATGTACTTGTGGCCGCTGCCGCCGTGCTCGTGGACGAAGTCGAGACCCGATTCCCGCGCCCGGTCCTCGAACACCACCCCTGCAAGGGCCACCGGAACGACGGCAGCCAGAAGGGGTGCGAGGTAGAGGCAGCGGAAGGTATGCATTGCAGGCTAATCTACCCTTGCGGATCCAGAGGTGCAAACCCTGGGAAAGTCTGGCAGGCGATGGGCCTCGCGGGTAGGATACAGTGGCCCACGCAGGGCGTACCATGAGAAAACATCGGACCATGGCCGGAGGTGTCCTGATCGCGCTGGCGACGACCGCCGGGATCCAGGCCGAGCAGATCCTCTTCGAGGAGATCACGCAAGAGGCGGGGATGCGTTTCGTCCACCAGCACGGCGGCAGCGGACGCAAGTACATGGTGGAGACCATGGGCTCGGGAGCCTGCTTCCTGGACTACGACGACGACGGCGATCCCGACCTCTATCTCGTGCAGGGCGCTGCGCTCCCCGGCTTCGAGGCATCTCGACCGCTGCACAACGTCCTGTACGAGAACCGGGGCCCGGGGAAAGACGGCATGGTGCACTTCTCCCCCGCCGCGAAGGCGGGAGTGGAGGACACAGGCTGGGGCATGGGCTGTGCTGCCGCAGATGTCGACGGCGACGGCGATCTGGATCTCCTGGTCACGAACTTCGGCCCGGATGTTCTCTACCGCAACAACGGTGACGGCACGTTCACCGACATCACCGCCGCATCCGGCCTGGGAGATGGCCGCTGGTCCGCCTCGGCCGCATTCGGCGACGCCGACGCCGACGGCGACCTCGACCTCTACGTCACCCACTACGTGGACCACACGGTGGAGAACAACCGGCCGTGCGGCGACCTGCTGGATGGCCGGCGCTCCTACTGTAACCCCAACGCCTACTCCCCGGTGGACGATTCCTTCTATCGCAACCGCGGTGACGGCACGTTCGTCGAGGACAAGGACGCCGCCCGGCCGCGGGCGCCGGGCAACGGCCTGGGCGTCGTGTGGTCCGACCTGGATCAGGACGGGTTGCCGGACATCTATGTGGCCAACGACGGGTCGCCCAACTTCCTGTTCCTGAATCGGGGTGGGAAGTTCGAGGAGCTCGGGCTGCTCAGCGGCTGCGCCGTGAATGACGACGGCGTGTCCGAAGCCGGCATGGGTGTCCTGGCGGAGGACTTCGACGGCGACGGTCACACCGATCTGTTCGTCACCCACCTGGGCATGGAGACCAACACGCTCTACCGCAATCTCGGCAGCGGGCAGTTCGTGGACTGGAGCCTGCCCTCGGGGGTGGGCGCCATCAGTTTCCGGCTGGTGGGTTTCGGAACGGCGGCGCTGGACTACGACCTGGACGGTGACCTGGATCTGATGGTGGCCAATGGCCACATCCTCGACGACGCGCCGCGCTACTGGAGCAACGTGACCTACGCACAGCCGCTGCATCTGCTGGAGAACGACGGCCGGGGAAGGTTTCGCGAGGTGGGAGCACAGCACGGAGCGATCTTCTCCGAGCCACTGGTGGGCAGGGGCCTGGCCCTGGCCGATGTGGACGGCGACGGCGATCTGGATGCCGTGGTGACCACCTCGAACGGCCCCGCACGCCTGTTGCAGGCGCGCGGGGCGAAGGCCTCCTGGATCCAGTTGGACCTGCGGCAGGCGGGACCGAACCCGTTCGCCATCGGCGCACAGGTCACCCTCCGTGCCGGTGCGCTGACGCAGATCCGGGAGGTCCGCAGCGCATCGTCCTACCTGTCGCAGAACGCTGGCACGCTGCATGCGGGTCTCGGGGACCAGCGCGAAGCACAGGTGGACGTCCGCTGGCCCGGAGGCGATAGCGAGACCTTCGGGCCGCTCGCCGCCGGGGAGCGCCACCTGGTCTTGAAGGGAGAAGGAAAGAGAAGACCGCAGGGCCGGGGGCGGCCATGAGAGGGTACGGGCCACTGGCCCTGCTGCTGGCGGCCGCCCTTGCCGCCTCGCCCTGCCCGGCGGCGCAGCTCGCCGGCGAACCGGACGTGGAACGGTTCTATGCGGAAGGCCTGCGGCTCTACGGCAGGGGCGAGCTGGACCAGGCTACGGGACTGTTGCAGGCTGCGCTGGCGCGCTTTCCCCGGGCCGGCCGGCTGCACTTCCTCCTGGGGCTGGCGTACCGTGACGGCATGCCGGCCCGGCCGCAACAGGCGGCCTCCGAACTGATGCTCGCGCTACGGCTAGACCCCGAGCTTCCCGACGCGGCACGAATCCTGTCCGACGTCCTGGTGCGTGCCGGGCGCGGTGACGAGGCGCGCCGGATGCTGCACGAGAGAGTCCTCACCCATCCCCAGGACACCGGTGCCCTGTGGACGCTGGGGGAGCTTCTGGTGTCCGACCAGCGCCGGGACGAGGGCATCTCTCTGCTGCAGCGCGCGGCGGAATCGTCGCCGGAGGACTTCCGCGTCTGGCTGGCGCTGGGACGGAGCCACGTCCGCGCCGGCAAGATGGAACAGGCCGTGCTCCCTCTGGAACGGGCCCGGGCGCTGGCTCCACGCTCCGCCACGGTGCGCTACAACCTCGCCCAGGCATACCGCGGAGTTGGACAGCAGGCTCTCGCCCTGAAGGAACTGGAGGCCTACCAGGAACTGGAAGAGAGGCGCGGGATCCAGGAGGATGAGATGGGGCGCCAGGATCGCCTGCACCGCGCCATCACCTTGCACGAGGCGAGCGTGCGCGAGCAACCCGGCGGATCCATCACGCACTACGACGATCTCGCACTGCTCTACCAGGAGAGCGACACCGTGGACCGGGGCCGGGAGTTCCTTGCGCGGGTGGCCGCCGCGCACCCGGACCTGCTGGAGCCCACGGTGGGGCAAGCGCTGCTGGAGCACGCAGCGGGACGCGATGGCCGCGCGCTGGAGCTTCTCGCCAAGGCACTGTCCCGCCGGCCCCTCTACGCCCCCGCCCTCGAACTCCTCCCCGCGCTGGATCCGGCCGATGGCCGCGGCGAGCGCGCCGCGGCGCTGCTGCAGGCTGCAGATGGCCAGGAGGGCACACCGCCGCAGCTGGCGCTCTGGCGCGGCCTGCTGGCGCTGCTCACCAACCGGCTGGAGGAGGCCGAGGTACAGTTGCGTCGCGCGCTGGAGAGGACGCCCGGGGATGCCAATGTACTGTTGAACCTGGGCGCGCTCTACGGACAGACCGACAGGCTGGAGCAGGCACGCTCCACGTTCCAGGCGCTGGTGAAGGAACGGCCGGAGGATGGTGAGGCCTGGTACAACCTGGCGCTCACCGAGGTCCAGATGAACCTGCCGGGGCCGGCGGTGGAGCACCTGGAGAATGCGCGTGCCGCCGGCGAGGAGCGCCCGCCGGTATTGACCCTGCTGGCGCAGCTCCTCCTGCGCCAGGGGGACCGCGCCCGGGCGCGCCGGCTGCTGGAACAATCGCTGGCCACGGAGCCCGGGCAGGCGGCGGTGCGCCAGGCCCTGCAGGCGCTGCAGGAAGAGGCAAACCCCTGAGCGGCACGGGTACACCGGAACGCCTGATCGTCGTGGCCGGACCCTCGGCCGCCGGCAAGACCACGCTGGTCCGCCAGCTGCGCCGCGGCCTGTTGCCGCAGCTCGCCTCCCGTCTCGACATGGGCGACTTCCAGCTCTGGCACTACACCACCGGCGAGAAGGATCCTCCCCCACCGGACGCGCGCCGGATCTTCCTGGACTACAACGCCTCGGTGTACCACCGGCAGGGTAGACCCTACGAGGAGGACGAGCGCCTCGGAGTGGTGCAGCGGGCGCAGCGGGTGTGGTTCGTCACGGTGTGGACACCGCCAGCACGGCTGGGCCGCCAGTACCTGGCGGACCACCTGCGCCGCGCCCACCCGGCTGGTCACAAGGCGATGAAACGGCTGGGCTACGCCCTGCCCCGTGGAATGCGGCAGCGGATCACCGCCGGCCTGCTCGATGCCACGCTGCGCTCGCGCCACAGGGCAAGGCTGCTGGGCTCCTACCGGGAACCCTTCGCACGCCAGTTCGCCAACCTCTATGCCGATCCTCTCGAGGTCATCCGGCTCTATCGCAACTGGCTCGCGTTCTGCAGCCTGCATCAGGAGCGAACGGCGGAGTCGCTGGTGGTGCAGTTCTATCGCCGCCTGGAGATACAAACGCCCGGGGAATGGCAAACTGCCACCCGTGCTTCCTTCCCGCAAGAGAGTTCTTGACAGCCGCCCCTCTGTGTGGTAAATATTTACCGGACTCCGGTAAGAATCTACCGCCGTGCCTGAGGGGCCGATTCATGAAGAAGAGGAAGAAGAGCGCCCACCCTGCCGTCGAGAAGCTCTCTCGCCGGGAGCGTCAGATCATGGACATCCTGCTGCGCCGCCGGGAGGCCACTGCCCAGCAGGTCCAGGCGGATCTGCCGGATCCTCCCAGCTACGACTCGGTGCGGACCATCCTGCGCATCCTGACCGAGAAGGGAGTCGCAGTGCGTCGCGCCGATGGTACGCGCTACATTTACGCTCCTGCCGTGGATCTGGACACCGCCCGCCAGGTTGCATTGACCCATCTGGTGCGCACATTTTTCCAGGGGTCGGCCGGACGCGCGGCGTTGGAGCTGCTCAAGAAATCCGATCTCAGCCTCAACGACGCCGAGCTGGCCCGTCTGGAGAAGAAGATCCAGAAGTCCGAGAAGAAGAGATGAACCTCGCGTTCCCCAATACGGATCTCCTGTCGTGCTCCGCGGCCTTCGTGCCCTGGATGGGCGGGCTGGCGGCCAAGGCCACGGTGCTGCTGGCCGCCATCCTCGCGGCGGGCGCGCTGATGACCCGACGGCGCGCGCCGGCGCGGCACCTGATGGCCACGCTGGGTCTGATGGGCCTCACCTTGCTGCCGTTGCTCAGCCTTTCTCTCACCTGGGAGACCCAACCGGGTGGCGCTGCACTGGCGGCGTTCAGCGCCCGGCCGGCGGTGGCCATGGCCGGAGCCTATGGCGAGCTACGGGCAGTTCTTCTGGCTGCGTGGGGCGTGGTGGCGTCGCTGCTGCTTGGTTGGCTGGCCCTGGACCTGGGATCGCTCTGGTGGCACATCCGCCGCAGCACCGTCCCGCTGGACCAGCGGCGCGTAGCCGGGCTGTCGTGCCGCGTGGGGATCCGCCGGCCGGTGCGCGTCCTGCGCAGCGACGCCCTCGACATTCCGTGCACCTGGGGTGTCCTGCGACCGGTGATCCTGCTGCCACGACGGGCCGCGACATGGACCCAGGAACAGCTGGACGCGGTGCTGCTGCACGAACTGGGTCACGTGCGCAGGATGGACGGCCTGTTCGTCATCCTGTCGCGTATCACCTGCGCTGTCTACTGGTTTCATCCCCTGGTTTGGTGGGTGCACCGCAGGGCCCGTGAGGACGCCGAGCGCGCCTGCGACCTGCTGGTGCTGGAGCAAGGCGTGTCCCCAGCACGCTATGCGCGCCACCTCCTGGAGATCATCCGTGGCGCTCGCCGCCCGGGCGCTGCGCTGGCTCCCACCATGGCCAACCCCTCACACATGGCGCGCCGCATCGTCGAGCTCACCGAGCTGACACCGAGGGCCTCGCGCGTGGGGGTGGCGGCGGCCTCGTTCGTGCTGTTCACCGTGATTCTCTCCACCGTCCTCCTGGCCGTGGCCTCGGTGCCGGGCACGCCCAGTCCCCGGGAGGAGGCATTGGCGTGCTCCGAGATGCGTCCCCTGCTGGAGAGTCAGCCCGATCCAAACTGGGAAGGCCCACAGTCCGTGGAGCCGGAACTGTTCACACCCGCAGACAGCTTCTGATCCGTCTCATCTAGAGGAGAACCCACACCATGTCACGTCCAGGATCCCATCGTTCGGTGCCTGCGGCTGCTGCCGTTGCGGCATTGTTGCTCCTTCTGTTCGTCGCCATCGATACGCCCACAGCCGACAACGGGCTGGAGGCGCAGGTAATGCAACTCAACCAGCGCATTGCCGGCCTCGAGGCGGAGCTCGCCGATCTTGCCACGCATGTGCGTGCTCAGCACCCGGATCCGCGCATGGAGCAGGAGGCCGCCCAGGCGCTGCAAGAGATCAGCAACATGATCCGCGCCGGCAACAGCGAACAGGCCCGTGATGAGATGGACGCCTTCATGGTCACGTACCGCAACACCCAGGCGGGCAAGCGGGCGGCCCAACTGCACCAAGAGCTCAGCGTGGTGGGCAAGGAGGTTCCGGGAGAGTGGAACTTCACAGGCTGGTTCCAGGGCGAGAACGACATCGATCTCGACTCCGACGGCGCCACCATCCTGGTGTTCTGGGAGACCTGGTGCCCGCACTGCCGCCGCGAGGTCCCCAAGCTGCAGGCTGTGGCCGATGAATATGCCGGCCAGGGGCTGCAGGTTCTCGGCGTCAGCCGGCTGTCGCGCGGCGGAACCGAGGAGAAGATGATGGCCTTCCTCGACGAGAACAACCTCGAGTTCCCCATGGCCAAGGACGACGGCACCATCAGCGCGCACTTCGGCGTGGCCGGGATCCCGGCGGTGGCGGTGGTCAAGTCCGGCAAGGTGGTGTGGCGCGGCCACCCGGCTGGGATCGCGCCGCAAATGTTGAAGAGCTGGGCCAACTAGCGACGTATAAACCAATGGGGTCGGAGCCAAACCTTATACCTCGTCCTGCATGGCTTCCTGGCCGAGCCGTCGTGTGGCAGCCGAATATCGAGGTATAAGGTTTGGCTCCGACCCCGCTTTACCGCTGGGCTGGGTTCGGCTACCATCGGCGGACCTCATGGGAACCAACCGTCATCGCGTTCAGCGAGCGGAGTTGCACCGGCGGGCATCTTCGCTGCGCACATACCTGGTCTGCTCCACTCATCGCACGGGCACCACCCTTCTGTGCCAGCTGCTCGCCGACACCGCCCTGTGCGGCTCTCCCGAGGAGTACTTCTCGCCCCGCTGGGCGCCCCGCTTCGCCGAGGAGCTCGCCACGGGGCAGATCGCCCGTGAAGACGGTGTGTCGGCTCCGGATGGGCCTCCGGATGGGTCCCTGTTCGAACAACTCGACCTGGGGAAGTACCTGCAGGGCCTGTTCGACGCCAAGGCCACGGCCAACGGCGTGTGGGGCAGCAAGCTGCACTGGCCGCATGTTCGCCGCCTGCACGACGCCTTCAAGCCGCGCCGCAAGCTGCTGCGCGGCGGCCGTTCCACTCACCGTCTCCTGGAGGAGATCTTCGCCGGGCCGCGCTACCTCTGGATCCGGCGCCGGGACAAAGTGAAACAGGCCATCTCGTTCTGGAGATCGATGCAGACACGGATCTACAACACCGCCAGCGACAACGTGGTGGAATCGGTGCAACCGGAGTTCAACTACACAAAGATCCACGACATCGTGCAGCGCTTCGAGAAGCACGACCGTGCATGGGGGCGGCTGTTCCAGGCTGGTGGCGTGCAGCCCCTGGTGGTGGAATTCGAGACCTTCGTGAAGTCCATGGAACGGACCGTGAAGGACGTGCTGGAGTTCCTGGAGATCGAGACAACCACCGATTTCGCCGCGCCCGTGCCGAGGCTGAAGAAGATCTCCAACCAGCTCAACGAGGACTGGTACCGCCGCTATCACGAGATGCGGGCTGCCGAGCAGTGAGCGCGACGTTGGTGGGACCACCCGGCAGCTTGCTGATGCTTCCGTCCGGCCAGCGGATGACGATGGCGTCGTAGCGTTCGGCATCGCCCAGACCGAAGTGCAGGTCAGGGGGATCCTGCGAGCAGAAGCCGTGGCCGGCACGCACCTCGCGCAGCATCCTTTGCTCTCCGGCCTGCACCATCACGCGGGCACCCAGCGCGCGAGGATTGCCCGCAGGGCCCTGCAGCGACAGGCGCAGCCAGCGCCCCCGGGCGCCATGGTTGGAGTACAGGCGATTCGGCGAGCCATCGCCGGGGTAGAACGCACCGTTGGGAACGTAGACGTCCAGGTCACCGTCGCCATCGAAGTCAGGGAAGGTGATGCCGTGCGCCCGGCCGGGGTTGAAGACACCCCAGTCCGCTGCAACTTCCTGGAAGCGCATGCCGCCCAGGTTGCGGAAGATCAGGTCGGGCTCGAACCGGCCGGGCTCCGGTCCCCCCATGGAAACGTAGAGATCCTGAAATCCGTCGTTGTCCAGGTCGCCCACCGCCCCGCCCATGGACCCTCCCACATGGTCTATCCCTGCGGCCTCGCCCACGTCGGTGAAGTGCAGAATGCCGTCCGCGTCCACGCCATCGTTACGGTAGAGGCGGTGGGCCCCCCCAGGGGAACCGTCCCAGCTGATGAACGCCTTGCCGTTCCAGAAGTTGAACGCTCCGACGAACAGGTCCAGGTCGCCGTCGTTGTCCAGATCGGCCAGCAGTGGCGCAAAGTCGTTGCCATTGCCCTCCACGCCCGCCTGCCGGGCAATCTCGGTGAAGCGCGGGATGCCGTCCTCGCCGGCGCCGTCGTTACGATACAGGACGCTGCCCGGATCGGTCCCCTTGATCCGCCTGTGATGCTTGTTGGCGACGAACACGTCGATATCCCCATCGTCGTCCACATCGCCGACGGCAACCCCCTGTCCCCCTCCCGGATGAGCCACGCCGGCAGCCTCACTGACGTCGCGGAACATCGCCATCCCGTCGTTCAACAGCAGACGATTCGCATCGTTGTGGTTCGCAATGTAGATGTCCAGGTCACCATCGCCATCGAAGTCGGCCAGCGCACCGCCGAAGCCCTGCCGGGGATCGTCGGCGCCATGCTCGGGCCCTGCACGCCGGAAGCGCGGCCGGGCACCACCGCTATCACCCTGATTGAGCAGCAAGACGTTGCCGTCCCGGCCGTCGCGCCGGCTCTGATAGCCGCCGCGAATGCTGTAGAGGTCCATGCGGCCGTCGCCATTCAGATCGCCCACCAGGTTGGTATAGCCTGAATCGTAGTCTCCTACCCCGAGGCTGTCCGTGGCCTCGCGAAACACCACGCGCGCCCGGGCGTCGCGGACGCGAAGGAACGCCACATTGGCGAACTCCTGGCCGCCCACCACCAGATCCAGCCGCCCATCACCGTCCAGATCCTCCCATGTGGAACCGCGACCCTTGCCGCTATCGGCCAGGCCCAGCTGCGGCGCCACATCGCGCAGAAAGGCGTCGGCGGGCTGCGGTGACGGCCGCCGGTACAGGACGGACAGATCCGGCAGCGCTTCCAGCGGCGCATCGCCGGTTCCCTGCCGCGCCCGGTTGATCTCGGCAAGGCCGCGCTCCATCCGGCCCTGCATGTAGAGGGACTTGCCCAGGGTATAGCGCGCCACGGGGCGTTCCGGGTCCCCGGCCAGCGCCACCTCTGCCTCCCGGCTGGCCGGGCCATAACGTCCCGTCTCGAACAGCAGCCGCGCCAGCAGCTCCCTCGCCTCAGCCTCGGCTTCAGGATCCCGGACCGTCAACGGCAGATGCTGCAGGGCGTACAGATAATTCCGCAGCAAGCCTTCTGCCTCGGCGTAGCGGCGCATGCGCATGCGCATCTCCACCATGAGGATGACCACGCGTTCTTCCGGGTCGCCTGTGGGCAACGACGCCAGGACACCGATGGCCTCCGTCAGTCGACCGGCGCGATGCAAGACCTCGGCTCGTTGCAGCGCTTGAGGGCGAGACTGTGGCGCCAGCTTGTTGACCTCGGCGAGCACCGACGCGGAGCGCGCAAATTCGCCGCGCGCCTGGTACAGGTTGGCCAGGAAGACGCGGGCCGGAACACAGGCGTCATCCCGGCGAACCGCCTCCTGCAGGGACCGCATCGCCTCGGCGGTATCGCCGGCGGCGTGCTGGGTGCGGGCCAGGGCTCCGCGGCTCAGGCAGCGATCGGGATCGCCGGCCACGGCCCGGTTCAGGGCCTCCAATGAACCGGGCAGATCGCCGCGACGGAACAGGATCAACCCCACGCCCTCGTGAGCCGCAGGGAGATCCGGTGCGAGCTTCAGAGCCGCACGAAATTTCGCCAGCGCCTGGCCCTCTTCTCCGGCTCCCAGCAACCGGCTGCCCTCGGATGCCAGCTCTCGGGCTTCCTCCCGGGCATCGTCCGGAGCAGCAACCGCCGTGCACGCCGCGAGGAGCAGCAGGATCGACAGGGTCAGGATGGAGTGCTTGCATCTCGACATGACGCAGCCAATCTACCGGTTCGGATCCACTTGTGCAACGGCCGGGCCTCCAGGCTTGCGAGGCCGGAACCGCTGCAGTACATTGAGGGCCACCCACGGGAGGGCGCTGACGCATGAATCGCAGGAAGCGTATCGCTATTCTCTGCTGGTCCTCGCTGCTGCTGGCGCTGCTGCCAACCGGGGTGCCCGCTCAGGAGCGCAAAGCCGCAAACCAGCCGGACACCCCGTTCTACATCTCCGAATTCTCCGGTAGCGGTGAGCGGTCGTGGCGGCCGGAGGGCAAGCTGGACGTCAAGAGCCTCAAGCGCCCCATGGTGACCCTCGAGGTCACGCGATTCCCCGACCAGGCGGAAGCCACGCCCGAGCAGCAACGCGCCGCTGACGAGCTGGTGCGGCGCACCCTGGAAGCGGCCAAGGAGCAGGGCTGGTTCGAGTTCGAGAAGGCCGGCAAGGACGGCTTCCAGCTCATGTTCGCCGACCCCATCCATTACGGCAAGATGGACTACATCCTGGACGACCGCATCCTCGACCCGGAGAGGCCGGAGTTCCTGCTCTACTACGATACGGCGAAGGGCAAGAGGCTTGCCGCGGTCATGTACCTGGTGAGCAGACCGGACGAACGGGGACTGCAGATCGGCGGCCCGCTGACCATCTGGCACTACCATGCCTGGCAGCGCTCCAAGTGTCTGCTCAACCGCATGGTGGTGGTCACCGAGCCCGGCGACGATGGGTCGTGCATGGTGGGCGAGCCCTCGTTCCGCAGCCCGGAGATGATCCACGTATGGTTCCTGGACCATCCCTTCGGCCCGTTCTCCACCAAGATGAGCCTGTCCCCTGAGCTGCTCAAGCAACTCGAGGAGCGCGAGTTCTGATACTTGACGAGTGGTTAGGGCGCGCCACGCAACCCGCGGCGCGCCCTTTCTTCGGGAGGTGATGGCAGCAGGACCGACGCTGTCTATGCTGTAGAAGATGATGCGCCTGTCTGAATGGATGGTGAAGAGCAGCGAAACAGAGGGGAAAAATCTCCTGACGCCGCGCTGAGCCGGCTGCAGGAACACGACGATCCGAGCAGGAAAGCGTCAGGTTCGGCAGCTCATCCCGGTGACATGACACGTGAAGCACGCCGGGTGTGCCAGCGGGTACGATCATGGCTCGACATGCAGGTCCTCCTCCCGACGGTGGAGGCCCGACACGGGCATCCAGGCCACCCCCCGAGGGTCCTGTCCCGCCGGGCGACGGTCCTGGAGAAGGGAACCAGATGAGCCCTGACGATGTCCAACGGATACTGCCCTGTCGCGAACGGGACCCTGGAGGGCGGGCTGCGCCTCCGGCGCAGCGGGCCTGGAGAGGGGCGGCGGCGGTGAATCCGCGCCCCACGGTG
>CBDVAL010000003.1:0-40546 GCA_965371955.1 uncultured bacterium
AGATGAGCATGTCCATGTCCTCGGGTTCGTCCTTTGGGGGCCCGGTGCGCACCTTGGCCGTGGCTTCATCCAGCGGCATCTCCAACACCTCCGTTCCCGTCAACTCCGGGTCGTTGGGCCGGCGCGCGTCCTGCGTGCGTCCAGGCACCAGGTGCTCCACCAGCTCATCCAGAGCGCGACGCTTCTCCGCCTCGCCGACGATCCGCCGCGCCGTCCCGAAGGCCACCACAGAACGGTAGTTCATGGAATGATGGAATGCCGAGCGTGCCAGCACCAGGCCGTCCAGGAGCGTCACGGTGACGCACGCCGGGATTCCGTCGCCCAGTTGCCGCATCAGGCGGCTGCCCACCGAACCGTGCAGCAGCAACGAATCACCCCGGCGGGCGTACGCCATGGGAATGACGAACGGCTGTCCCTCCGTCTGGAAGCCCACGTGGGCGATGAGACCCTCGTCCAGGATGCGCGCGATGATCTCCTTCTCGTGCGTACCGCGCTCGCGCACGCGCTTGACCTGGCTTCGTGGTGTCCTGGAGAAGCTCGACGACATGGTGTTACTCCTTGACGCTTCCGATGGCGCGCTGATGCTTACCGGCGGCCGCCAGCGCGAGCCGCAGATCTTTCCTTAGATCGTCCACATCCTCGATCCCCGCGGAAAGGCGCACCAGCCCGGGCTCGATCCCGGTGTGCGCCGCGGCTTCTCCCAGCTCCTCCTCGTTGAAGTCCAGCTCGTACGGAATCTCGGTTGTGGTCTCGATGCCACCCAGGCTGGTGGCGATGGGGATGAACTCCAGCGCGTTGACGAAGGCGCGGGCGGGCTCGATGCCGCCCCGTACCTCGAACGACAGCACGCCGCCACCGCCGCGCATCTGGCGCGACGCCACCTCGCGATAGGGAGAGCTGTCCAGCAGCGGGTAGTGTACCCGGGCGATCTCCTCGTGCTCCTCCAGGAACCGCGCCAGTTCCAGCGCGATGTCGCACTGCCGCTGCACCCGGACGGCCAGCGTGCCCATGCCGCGCAGCAGCAGCCAGGCTGCCTGGGGATCCAGCACTCCGCCCAGGTGGATCTGTATCTCGCGGATCTCCTTGATCAGGGACGTGTCTCCGGCGGCGGCACCGCAAAGGACGTCCGAGTGGCCGCCCAGGTACTTGGTCCCCGAGTGCAGGACCAACGTGGCTCCCAGCGCCAGGGGGTTCTGCAAATAGGGGCTGGCGAACGTACCATCCACGAACAGTTGCAGCCCCTTCTCCCGGGCGATGGCGCCGATGACCTCGATATCGATGATCTTGAGCAGCGGATTGGACGGCGTCTCGATGTAGATCAGGCGCGTCTCCGGCCGCAGCGCGGCGCGCACGTTGTCCGGATCGGTGGCGTCGACGAAGTCGGTCTCGATGCCGAAGGAGCGCGCCATCTTGTCCAGGACGGTGAACGTCTGGGCGAAGATCTCGCGCTGCGACACCACATGGTCACCCGGCTTGAGCGCGGCAAACAACGAGCTGGAGATGGCCGCCATTCCCGACGAGAACACCAGAGCGGACTCCGCCCCTTCCAGCAGTGCGAGCTTGTCCGCCGCAGCGTTCTGCGTGGGGTTCCCGAAGCGGGTGTAGACCTTCTCGTCCCGGGCGAAGTAGCGCCGTCCCAGTTTCTGGCTGGTCTCCACCTCGAAGTTGGTGGAGCGCACGATGGGGGTGCTCAGCGGTCGTCCGTCCTGTCTGCCATCCAGATGGGCCTTGGCGGCGCGGCTATGGAATCCCGGCGACTCATGTCTCATTTGGATGTCTCCCCGCTATTGAATCCATACAATTATTCCATAACGCTTGATTGTATCCATGTAGATCCGTATCATTGACACCCATGACTGTCAAGCTATAGGATGATTGTCACCATGGATGCCTGGCACCCCGACCTCACCCACAAGCACGGCCCACGCTATCGGGCCATTGCCGACGCCCTGTCGGACGACCTCGAGAGCGGACGGCTGCAGCCCGGCGTCCGGCTGCCGACGCACCGCGAACTGGCCCGCACCCTGGGTGTCACCGTGGGCACGGTGAGCCGGGCCTACGCCGAGGCCGAGCGCCGCGGTCTGGTACAGGGTGAGGTCGGGCGGGGGACGTTCATCCGGGGTGGCGAGGACGCCGCGGCGTCGTTCTTCCAGGCGCATGCCGAGACGGGTATCATCGATCTCAGCCAGAGCATCCCCGCCGTGGCCGCCGCCGAAGCGGAGCATCACCTGCTCTCGCAGGCGTTCCGCTCGCTGGGTCGGCATGGCGACCTGGGCGATCTGGTGGGGTTCCCGCCGCCGGCGGGCGCGCGCCGGCACCGGGAGTCCGGTGCGCGATGTCTGGCCGGCCTCGGACTCGACGTTTCCCCCGCACGGGTCCTCGTGACGGCAGGGGGCCAGCACGCTATGGTGGTCACCCTGGCCCACCTGACCCGGCCGGGCGACGTGGTGGTCACCGAGCAGTTCACCTACCCGGGCATGAAGGGCTTGGCCAATCTGTTGAACCTGCGGCTCAAGGGGCTGCCCATGGATGAGTCCGGGCTGCTGCCGGGGGCCTTCGAGGAAGCCTGCAAGGAAGAGGAGGTCCGCGCCCTCTACGTCATCGCCACACTGCAGAATCCTACCTCCGCCGTGCTGCCGGAGAAGCGTCGGAGGGAGATCGCGCGCATCGCGCAGGAACACAAGGTGGCCATCCTGGAGGACGACGTCTACGGCTTCTTGGACGAGCAGCATCTCACCCCCATCTCCGCGCTGGCTCCGGAGTTCGGCTACTTCTTCACCAGCACGGCGAAGGTCATCGCCCCCGGGCTGCGCGTGGGCTACCTGGCCGCCCCGGAGGAGATGGTGGACCGGCTGGCCGCCGGAATCTGGGCCACCACCGGGATGGCGTCACCGCCCATGGCGGAGATAGTGACGACCTGGGTGGACAGCGGAGAGCTGGAAAAGTTCGTCGGGTGGCGCCGCGAAGCCGCGCAGCTGCGCAATGAGTTGGCGCGCAGCATCCTGCCGGCAGACGGCTTGCTCAGCCATCCCTTCGGGTTCCATGTCTGGCTTCCGCTTCCCGACCCATGGCGCAGCGAGGACTTCGTCGTCCATGCTCATCGCCGGGGAGTGGCGGTGACCTCCGCGGAGGTGTTCGTGGTGGGCCGTCAGGATGCGCCCCATGCGGTGCGCGTCAGCCTCATGCCGGTGGCCGACCCCGGCCGTCTCGAGGGCGCGCTGCGCATCCTCACCGAGATCCTGGAAGAGCCCCCGGAGCCGGGGCTCGTGGTGGTGTGAACCGTGATCGATTCGTCGGCACTGGCGCTGTTCATGCTCTCGGCCTTGATCCTCCTGGTAGTTCCTGGCCCGGCAGTGATGTACATCGTTGCGCGGAGCGTGGAGCAAGGTCGCCGGGCCGGATTGATCTCCACGCTGGGGATCGGCGTGGGTACGCTATTCCATGTGGTGGCAGCGTGTATGGGAGTCTCCGCCCTCCTGCTGTCATCGGCGCTTGCCTTCCGTACGTTGCAGTACGCAGGAGCCGCGTACCTGATCTATCTCGGCTTGCGCACGCTAGTGAAGCGCGAGTCGGAAACAGGATCACGCCAGGTGAAGGATCCATCGCTGTCGCGCATCTTCCGCCAGGGCATGCTGGTCAATATCCTGAACCCCAAGACGGCACTGTTCTTCTTTGCCTTCCTTCCACAGTTCGTAGATCCGGCTGCGGGCAGCGTGCCGCTGCAGATCTTTCTGCTGGGCTCGCTGTTTGTCCTCCTGGCGATGATCACCGATGGTGCGTACGCGCTGCTTGCAGGAACGGCGGGCAACTGGCTGCGCCGCCACCAGCGCTTCCAGCGTGCGCAGCGCTATGTGTCGGGCGGGATGTACGTGGCTCTCGGGGTGGCAGCGGCGGCCTCCGGTACCGGCAGGGAGTAGCCGATGCATAGGTTGCGCGGTTTCCGGTCTGTCTTGTTGATGATGGTGATGGTTCTTGCCGGCTGTGCGGCGCAGAATGGCGGTAGCGGGAAGGAGCACGAGGGGGCGTCGATGAACGAAGCGGCCGAGGAATACGTGAAGCTCGTGCTGGCCGTGGGCCGGCATGACGGGGACTACGTGGACGCGTACTACGGTCCGGCCGAATGGCGAACGGAAGTGGATGCAAGCCCGGTCACGAAGGAGGCGATCCTGGAGAAGGCGCGGGCAGTGCGAGGTCGCGTCGAGAACATACCGATGCCGGAAGACGAGATGTCACGCCTGCGTCGAGAGTACCTCCTCACGCAACTCGGTGCGCTCATCGCCCGCGTGGAACTCCTGGGGGATGTTCGCATGAGCTTCGACGAGGAGTCGAAGGCGCTGTACGACACCGTGGCGCCTCACAACCCGGACGAGCACTTCCAGCAGATCCTCGATGAGCTGGACCCGCTGCTCCCCGGCAGCGGAGCGTTGATCGAGCGCTACAAGAAGTTCAAGGAAGACTTCGTCATCCCGCGGGACAAGCTGGATGCTGTGTTCCAGGCGGCCATCACGGCCTGCCGCGAGCGCACCAGCCGCTTTCTGAAGCTTCCCCCGGACGAGAGCTTCGAGGTGGAGTACGTCAGCGACAAGTCGTGGAGCGCATATAATTGGTACAAGGGCGGCTACCACAGTCTCATCCAGGTCAATACCGATCTTCCCATCCACATTGATCGGGCCATCGACCTGGCCTGCCACGAGGGCTACCCCGGGCACCACGTCTACAATACGCTGCTCGAGAAGCATCTGGTGCGCGACAGGGACTGGGTGGAGTTCTCGGTCTATCCGCTGTTCAGCCCACAGTCGCTGATTGCCGAGGGGACCGCCAACTATGGCATCAAGGTGGCCTTCCCGGGCGAGGAACGGGTTCGTTTCGAGAAGGAACAGCTCTACCCGCTGGCCGGCCTGGACCCTGCGAAGGCGGCGGTCTACGATAGGGTGCAGAGCCTGGTGCAGAAGCTGAACTACGCCGGCAACGAGGCCGCCCGCAGGTATCTGGACGGGGAGATCGATGCGTCGGAGGCGGCCGCCCGCCTGGGCCGCTATGCGCTGATGG
Source organism: uncultured bacterium (assembly GCA_965371955.1). Taxonomy (GTDB): domain Bacteria; phylum Acidobacteriota; class Polarisedimenticolia; order CBDVAL01; family CBDVAL01; genus CBDVAL01. The sequence continues at coordinate 5,050 of CBDVAL010000003.1, forward strand.
CGCCCGATCGCGCAGCGCAACGCGTGCGCTTCATCGACCAGTACCGTAGCTACGTGATCAACTACAACCTGGGTCAGGACCTGGTGAAGCAGTACATCGAGTCCCGCAGTGATTCGCCGGAACAGCGCTGGGAGGAATTCGCTCGGCTGCTGTCCTCGCCACGCCTTCCTTCCGGACTGCAGTAGCCGCGGCGCTAATCGTCCTGCACCTTGACGTCGATGGAGAAGCAGCCGCGGCCGGCAGCGTGCTCCCAGAACCTCGACGTACTCCCGAAGCGGCCGTAGGTCGGTGGCGATTTGTCCGCGTCGGAGGCTACTGCAAAGACGGCGCAGAGTTCGTAGCTACGGGCGCCTGTGACTTGGTACTCGTACGGTGCTAGTGTCCCGGGGTCCCGGATGGAAGGCACCGCGTACCCCCGAGTTCTCGACAACGTCTGCAAATCGTCGGGAAGCTCATCGAATTCGTTCCAGTAACGGTCGACGGCCACGGAGATCCCGCTGAGGTGGCTGGCCCGCTCCCTGTCGAGTTGGATGCCGCGGGCGCGCCCCGGAGAACCGGCGAGGAACAGGCCACCGACAACGGCAGCGAGCACGGCCACCGTGACACCGCTGGCGAAGATGCGCAACCCCGCATGCCTCAGCGGCACGTCCTCTGGCCTGCGATCGTCCTGGCGTAGGTCCCAGAAGTAGTATCCGAACACCGAGCCCGCAATGGCGCCCGCGGTCAGGATCTTCAGAAGGAAGCGCGCCGTCAGCTCTCCCTCAAGCAGCTGGAAGACCAGCGTGATCAGGTCACCCAGCAACACGCTCGCTGCCACGAACAGCGTGAGATAGGTGAGCCATTTCCGCACCTTGGACTTGCGCCTGTCGGGTTCGTGGCGCGCCGACCGCAAGACCTGGCGTGACAACAGGAGGTAGCCGGGAAAGGCGATCAAGAGCATGGCCACGGCCCAGCGCACCGCCTTGAGCGCGAAGTCTGCACGATAGCCCGTCCGCGCGGCGTCGGGAAAGGCGCGATGGATGAACTGAAACAGCAACGAGCCCAGGCTCCACGCGCTGAGGTACAGGAGCGTGAAGAGCACCAGGTAGACAAACGCCTCGCGCGCGGAAGCGTAGAGCTTTGGTCGTGGAACGGGAATTGGGAAATCGATGTCCGCGTATGAATCGAGGGCGCTACGGACTTCATCCTGCGGCCAGCGGGCCTCGAGTAACGTGGCTTCGATCTTCTTCTTCGGGATCCCCTTGCTCAGCGCTTCGCCAATGAACTGCCGTAGAGTCTCGTCCACATTGCACCCCTCGATCGATCCTATCAGCTTTCCGGCGGAGGTTGCCGGGGGAAGAGGTCATGAGACCGCGTCTAGACTAGGCGGCAGCGCCCTCGGCGCGGGCGCGGACCAGCCTGCGGATGGCCCAGATCCCCGCGGCAGGACCCAGCGCCAGGACGGCGAAGGCCCAGCGCCACCCCTGGGCGTCGGCCATCACCGGGATCAGCTGGATGGTCACCATGGTGAGCAGGAAGCCCAGGGAGGTCTGCAGCGTGAGCGCGGTTCCCACAGCGTGACTCGGTGCGACCTCGGTCACCAGCGTGCTGAATTGCGCCGAGTCCGCAACCACGAAGAAGCCCCAGGTCCATGCGAGAACTCCGACAATCCATGGATTCATGCCGTAGGCGAACCCGATGAGGATAGCGCACAGCCCGCTGGCAGCCATGGCACGGTTGACCAGGCGTTCTCTTCCGATGCGATCCGCCGCCCATCCTCCCCACAAGCAGCCGAGCCCCCCGGCCGCGATGGCACCGAAAGCCAGCAGGTGCGCCGCCCAGTGGGGTAAAGCGGCATGGCCGGCCTCGGTCCAGTCGGTGAGGCTGGCGGCCAGGAACACAGGGACCCAGGTCCACATGGCATAGAGCTCCCACATGTGTCCCAGGTAGCCGCCGATGGCCAGCCGCGTCTGCCGGTGACGGACGGCGATCCCGGCCAGCCGCCACGAGAACGGACGGCGCTCGAACGGGTACGGACCATCATCATAGAGGAGCGCGACCAGGATCCCGCCGAGCAGGGCGGCCGCCGAGGCAGCGAGGACCACCGCCCGGAAGCCTGCTCCCTCGAGGGCACGAAGGAGGTACGGCGTGGCCTTCCCCAGGGTGAGAGCTCCGATGAGGATGCCGATGGCCAGGCCCCGGGCGGAACGAAACCAGGTGGCCACCATCTTCATGGCGGGAGGATACACTCCGGCAAGAAAGACCCCGGTGAGAAAGCGAAACACCAGAGCCGTGGAGTATCCGGGAGACACGACCAGGCCGGCGTTGGCCAGAGCGGCCAGGAGGGCGGAGGCGGCGAAGTACCAGCGCGCCGGCAGCACATCAGCCAGGTTGAGCATCGCGGCGATTGCGGTTCCGGCCACGAAGCCCAGTTGCACCGATGTGGTGAGCCAGCCGGCCTGGGAGGCATCCAGATTCCATAGAGCCTGGAGCTGCGGCGACACCGAACTGGCGGAGAACCACACCGACATCCCCAGAAGCTCTGCCAGGGAGAGGACCGTCAAGGTTCTCCAGGCGCGGTGTTGCTCTAGCGTGGGGGGCATTCCACGCCCAGTTCCTCGACGATCGCGGCGCCCAGTTTCGTGAAGATCTCCGGCGAGATCTGGATCTTGAGATGGCGCCCGCCGCCGCCCAGGATGACCCAGTCCAGCGCCGCGACACGGGAGTCCACATACAGGGGAAGATCCGGCGGAAGAGCCAGAGGGGTCACGCCGCCCACCAGCATGCCGGTCAGCTGCATCATCTCCTCGGCGGTGGCGAAGGAAGCCTTGGACACACCCAGGAGCTTCTTGACCCGATGGTTCACGTCGAGCCGCGACGTGGCCAGGACCACGCAGGTGCAGTACTTCCGGGGCTCCTTCTTGGATGCCACGATGATGGTGTTGGCGGATTTCTCCGGCGGGTAGTCGTACTTCTCGCAGAACGCCGCGGTATCGGCGAATTCCGGGTCGATCTCGATGACCTGGTAGGGCAGGCCGAGATCCTCCAGGGCGGCCAGCACCTTGCCGTCGATGCCGGGCATCAGACGCTGACTTCCCGGGCTTCTTGCGTGGCGGAGGTTCCGGCCAGAACCTTGTAGTACGCCTCCAGCGTCCCCTCCACCATGCGATCCTGCGTGAACGCGCGCACCACCTCCTGCCCCAGGGCGCCCATGGAGCGGCCGTGATCCGGAAGCCGCAGGATCTTCTCCATGGCGTCGGCCAGGGCGTCGGCGTCACGCGGCGGGACCAGCAGTCCGGTCTCTCCGTCCCGCACGATCTCGGCGGCGCCGCCCACCGTGGTGGCCACCGCAGGCCGCCCCACGGCCATGGCCTCCTTGAGCGCCGCAGAGGAGGCGTCGCAGTCGATCGAGGGAAGGACCAGCAGATCGAGGGCGGCGATGACCTCGGGCATGTCATTGCGGAAGCCCAGGAACTGTACCTGCTCGCCGATGCCGAGCTCCACCGCGGCGTGCTTGAGCATGGGCTCGTCGTCGCCCGTGCCGGCGAACACAAAACGCGCCCGCGGCACCCTGGCCACCAGCTGGGCCGCGGCGCGCAGGAAATAGATGCCGCCCTTGTCCGGAACCAGCCTGCCGATGAGCCCCACGACCAGCGAGGTGCCGCCGTCACCGGCGCAGATCTCACGGCGCACGGCGCTACCATCGACGCCGCCATGGAAGCGGTCCTCCCAGTAGGAGGAGTGCACCACCGAGACACGGTCCGGCGTGATGTCGCCGCGCTCCAGGTACGGTTTGTAGCGCTCCAGGACCGTGGCGCTGGCCACGATGAGATGGTCGATCATGCGGCGGTAGATGAGCCGGTTAGGGAAATGATCCTTGAGCCGCTTGGTGTTGTGCCGGGTGAACACCATGGGCAGGTTCCAGCGGCCCGCGCTGCGCGCGAACGTGGCCACCCATAGATCCTGGGAGCCGTGCGCGTCGATGAGGTCAAACGTCCGTTTCCGCAGGTACCCACCCAGGATCACGGCGTCGCGGCACACCTTGGGAAAGCGCTTCATCTTCGGGAAGCTGCACTTCTCGAAGGTCTCCAGTCCCAACTCCCGGGCCCGGCGGGAGAGGATGGAGCCGGCGGGCGTCCCCACCACGACCTGATGTCCGCGGCGCGCCTGGCCGAGGCAGGTCATCAGGATGCGGGCGGGCTGACCGCCCCAGCCGAGATGGAAGTTTGTGTGAAGGATGGAAAGAGGTCGTTGTTCCATGGGAATCAAATCCGGAAGTGCCGTCCCATCATAGTTTTGCGGCGACCGGGGTGTCAATCGACGGAATGGCGGAGGGGGTAGGAAAAATGCCGGATGCGGAAGGAGGAGGTCTGAATCCACACCCGGCTTCTACAGGGTTTAAGGCGCTAACCTTCTGCGCTACCACCGGTTCGGCAAGGTCTGCCGGCTCGCCGGCCGGTGTCCGTGCCCCTCGTTCCCCCTGGCCAAGACGACCGGGGGACTCTCGAAATCCTCGGCCACGGACGGTAGTGCCTAGAGCAACCTTGATGCCAGCTTGGCCAATTCGGCGTAAGTAGGTTTGTTCTCAGTGGGCTGCCCGATCGACGACCGATGGGGTGGGTGCCCGCCGGTGGACAGGTTCCCCCTTCTCGGGGAACGGTTCCCCATGCCTGGCCGAGCGAGAGGCCCGTCCGTCCGTGCGGGCCTCTAGTCCCCGTACATCGACTCGATGAGGTCAGCGAATTTTTCCTCCACGACCCGGCGCTTGGTCTTCAGCGTGGGGGTGAGCTCGCCCTCCTCCATGGAGAGCTCCCGGGGCAGCAGACGGAATTTCTTGACCTTCTCGAAGTTCGACAATCCTTCCATGCGCGACGCCACGCGCTGGCGGTAGAGTTCCACGATGCGCGGGTCGTCCCGTAGCTCGACCGCGTCGGTGCAAGCGATGCCGTGCTCCTTGGCGTAAGCGGCGAGGCGCTGCGGGTCCGGGGCGATGAGGGCGGAGACGAACTTCCGGCGGTCACCGATGAGCACCGCCTGCGAGATGAACGGGTCGCACTTGAGCAGGTTCTCGATGGGCTGCGGCGCCACCATCTTGCCGCCGGAGGTCTTCAGGATCTCCTTCTTGCGGTCGGTGATGATCAGGAAGCCGTCGCTATCCATGTGGCCGATGTCGCCGGTGAGGAACCAGCCGTCGCGCAGTGCCTCTCGTGTCGCCTTCTCGTCCCGGAAATAGCCCTGCATGACGTTCGGGCCGCGCACAAGGATCTCGCCGTCGTCGGCGATCCGTACCTCCACGCCCGGGAGCACAGGTCCCACGGTGTCGAGGCGGGTGCGCTGCGGCGTATTCACCGACACCACCGGCGAGGTCTCGGTGAGGCCATAACCCTCCAGCACGGGGAGGCCCGCGGCGTGAAAAAACTCGGCGATCTCGCAGCCCAGAGGCGCGCTGCCGGAAATGATGAAACGCAGTCGTCCTCCCATGCGCCGGCGCAGCTTGGTGAACACCAGCTTGTCGGTGATGGGCCGTAGTAGCCGTGCCACGAGGGGCTCGGGCCGGCCTCTCAGCTTCGCCAATGAGCATTGACGCCCGGCCCACAGCGCCAGCGCGAAGATCCAGCGTCGCGGTGCGGACGAGGCATACACCGCGTCCATGAAGCTCGCCTGGATCTTCTCCAGCAGTCGCGGCACGCTGGCCATCACCGTCGGCCGGATCTCCATGAGGTCGGCGGGCACCGCGTTGATGGACTCGGCATGGGAGATGGTGACTCCCGCGTCCAGGAAGGTGAATTGCAGCATCCTCTCGAAGACGTGGGTCAGGGGAAGGAACGACAGCGTCTCGTCGGCGTGGGAGAACGCCACGATGGAGCGCGTGGCGTTGACGTTGGAGACGAAGTTGCCGTGCGTGAGCATCACGCCCTTGGGCTCGCCGGTGGTGCCTGATGTATAGATGATGGTGGCCAGGTCGTCCTCACCCACCCGGGCGGTCTCGTCTGCCAGGCGTCCCGGGTTCTCCGCCAGGGCGGCCTCACCCTGCCGCAGCAGGTCGGTCCAGGTCAGGGCGTCCGCGGGCATGGTCTCCGGCCTGTCCATCATCACCAACTGCTGGATGTCCGGCAGCGACGGCAATATCGGCGTGACCTTTTCCAGCTGCTCCGCTGTGGACAGGATCAACAAGCGCGCCTGGCTGTTGTCCAGGATGAAACGCACCTGGTTGGCGTGCAGCGTGGAGTAGATGGGCACCACCACGCCGCCGAGGGTCAGGATGGCGTGGTCGAAGGTATTCCACTCGGGACGGTTTTCCGCCAGGATGGCCACCCGATCGCCCTTGCAGATGCCGAGGCGCAGCAGTCCCATGGCGAGCCCGCGCACCGTGGAGACGAACTCCTCGGTGGAGAGATCGTTCCACTGGCCGCCGCTCTTGTAGCGCAGGATCGCCGGCTTGGGGTGCTCGCGCTCCAGCTTTTCCAGGATGTCACAAAGGGTCTGTATCGCCACCTCTTCCTCCTGCTGCAGGTAGTGGTCAACCCTTCGGCGCCGCAATGGCGTACAGATACTTGTGGCCGCGGAGATACAACGTATCGCCGACGATGATGGGGGAGGCGTCGAACGCATCCTCCAGCTTGTTCCGTGCCAGGATCTCGAAGGTCTCACCGTGGCTGACGACCACGCTCTCGCCGGCACGACCCTGGATGTAGATATGACCATCGGCAGCCACCAAGGACGCGTAGGTGTTGCCGAGCTCCTCGATGCGCTGCTTGGTGTAATGAAGCCTTCCCGACGCCAGATCGTAGCACGAGAACATGCTCTGGAAGCGCTCCAGGAAATAGAGCTTGCCGTCGTAGAGCAGCGGCGATGGCACGTACGACAGGCCCGTATCCAGCCGCCATGCGACGGCGTCGGTATCGGTGAGATCGCCCTTCGCGCCCCGGTATCGAATGGCCATCCCGGCCGCCTCGCGGTAGCCGCTCATCACCCACAACAGTCCACCGGCAGCCACCGGCGAGGGGATACAATTGAGACCCAGGCCACCGCATTGCCACACATCCTCGCCGGTCTTCACGTCGTAGGCGCGCACACGGTTGGTGGCGCTGACCACGGCCAGCGCACGGCCGTCGTCCTCGATGATGAACGGTGTGGACCAGGAGGTGGGTTCGTCCCGGGCGTTGCGCCACAGCTCCTTGCCGGTGCGCTTGTCGAACGCGGCGATGAACGAGTCTCCCTCGTGGTCCCAGTTCACCACCACCGTATCGCCATGCAGCGCCGGCGAGGAGCCCTCGCCGAACTCGTTGCGCGTGGCCATTGTGCCCAGGTCCTTCTCCCACACGACCTTGCCCTGCATGTTCAGCGCGAACAGCCCACGCGAGCCGAAGAAGGCGATGATGTGCTCACCGTCGGTGACCGGCGAAGCCGATGCGTGGCTCGCCGTGATATGCCCGGATTCGTGCGGCACCTCCTCGCGCACCACCGTCTCCCAGGCGGTCTTCCCTGTGTGCCGGTCCAGGGCGCTGACCACGAACTGGTGCACGTGGGTGGGCTTGACGCGCGGTGGCCGGCGGCGGCCCCGGCTGCGTCCCGGCGGTGATTGCTGGTCCTGCTCTTGCTGCTGCAACGATGCCGGCACCACCGACGGCTGTGCACCGGCATGCTGCGAATTCGACGGCTCGGCAGCCGCAGGCTCCTCGGGCTCCACGGTCTTGTCGGTCTGTACCGCCGACAGGACATAGATCCGATCGCCCCAGGCCACGGGTGTGGCGTGCCCCGGCCCGGGAAGCTCCACCTTCCAGCGCACGTTGCTGGTCTCGCTCCACTTCACCGGAGGGTTGCCATGCGGCGCCACGCCGCTATGTAGCGGCCCTCGCCACGACGGCCAATAGTGGGAGGTATCCTCCTTGTCCGCCATCAGAACAGGGGAGATACAGACAAGGACGAGGGTCAGTGCAGAAAGAATCTGTTTCACGGGTGGCTCCTCGGTCCCGGAAAGTGGCCGGGAATGTCCAGCGAGAATAACACGGACGCTCAGGACGCGCGCTGGCGCGCCATCCAGCTGGCGGCAGCCAGCAACCCGAAAGCGGCAATCCCTGCGCCACGCGCCAGCCATCCGGCCGTGCCCCCGCCCAGCGCCGATCCCGACAGCAGAAGCGCTGCCGCGAACAACGACATCACCCGCAACCCCCACGACAGCGGCGAGAACAGGTAGCCGGCGATGCCCACGGCAAACGGCACGATCCCCGTCAGCGCGAGGATCACCGCGCCGAACACCTCGCTCCACGCGGCAGGCCCGCCGCCGGGATCGATCATCAGGAGCTGCGGCCGGAAGACGAACAGGAACGGCAGCGTGAAGCCCACCAGGGCGAAGCGGAACGCCGCCAGCGCGCTGGACATGATGCTCGCGCCCGCGATGGACGCCGCCGCATACGCCGCCAGCGCCACCGGGGGGGTGACCATGGACATCATGCCGAAATAGAAGATGAACAGGTGGATGGCCAGCGGTACCACTCCCAGTTCACCCAGGACCGGGCCCACCAGCGTGGCCATGAGCAGGTAGCACACCGTCGACGGCAGGCCCATGCCCAGCACGATGGAGGCAACCATGATGAGGAGGAGAGCGGAGAACAGGTTGCCCTGGGAGAGTCCCAGGATGGCGCTGGGCAGCCGGGTGCCCACGCCTGTTAGCGTCACCACGCCCAGGATGATCCCCACGCACGCCGCAGCCGCCACCAGCGGGATGGCGGCCCGTCCGGCGCGGGTGACGGCCTCCAGCCCCGCCTTCACGGTGATGCGCGTGCGCGGATGGAGGGCGGCGAGCACCACCACCAGGAGCAAGGCCAAGCTCACCGCCAGAAATACCGTGAAGCCCAGCAGCAGCATGCTGATCAGTCCGGCGAACCCGGCCAGGAAGATCACTCCTTCGTACTCCAGCAACGAGCGCCGGGTCTCACCTGTATCCTCGTCGCTGCCGGCGCCGATCTTCTTGGCCGTGAGGTGGACGATGAGCAGCAGCGACAGGTAGTAGAGAACCGCCGGGATCAGCGCTGCGCGGATGATCTCCAGATACGTCACCGGCGGATCGATGATCTCCAGCATCATGTAGGCGCCGGCGCCCATCACCGGCGGCACCAGCGCGCCGCCTGTGCTGGCCGCCGCTTCGACCCCTGCGGCGACGGACGGGCGGAAGCCGGAACTGCGCATCATGGGGATGGTGAATGTTCCGGTGGTGGCGGTGTTCGCCACGGCGCTGCCGGAGAGCGAGCCCATGAGGCCGCTGCTCAGAACCGCCACCTTCGCCGGTCCGCCGGCGGTTCCGCCCAGCACCCGCCGAGCGAAGTCGATGATGAATTGCGTTGCCCCTGTGGTCTGCAGCACGGCGCCGAAGATCACGAACAGGAACACGTAGGTGAACATCACGTTCAGGGCGATGCCGAACACGCCCTGGCTGTGCAGGAAGGTCTGCGAGACGATGCGCTCCAGCGAGTAGCCGCGGTGCGGGAACAGCCAGTCCGGCATGGCGGCGCCGAACGAGGCGTAGGCCAGGAAGAGGGTCGCCAGCACAGGTAGCGCCCAGCCGATGGAGCGTCGCGTGGCCTCGAGGATGAGCAACAGGCCGGCGACGCCCACGGCAATGTCCAGCCCGGTCTCCTGGCCGGCGCGGTTGCCCAGTGACTGCCCGCCGGACCACAGGGCGCGGAAACGTGGCTCGTTCTGCACCACCATGAACCCGCAGCAGGCCACGGTGAGGCCGACAAGCCCGCCGTCGAGGAAGCTCATCCAGCGGGCTCCACGCAGCTTCTTGTGCGCCGGATGGATGAGGAAGCAGAGCACCAGCCCCAGTCCCGCGAACAGGGCCAGGCGGGTCTGCGATCCCAGCTGCGGGTAGTTCACCTCCACCAGGGTGAACAGTGCCAGCGCCGCCGCCAGGGCCGTGAGGAGGTGGCGCTTCCAGGAGGGCTCAGTGGGCAGCGGCGCTCTCCTCGGGCCAGATGCCGATCTCGCGATAGAAGCGGATGGCGCCCGGGTGGAACGGAGTCCCGGTGTCGCGGATCACGTTCTTTGGGTTGATGGCCCGGCCGGCGCGATGGCTCGCGGTGACTTCCTCCCGGTTCTCGTAGATGGTCCTGGTCGCCCGGTAGATGAGATCCTCATCGGCGGACTCGAAGGTGATCAGGTGCATGGAGCCCACGTCGAGACCTTCGTAGTCTGCGTCCATGCCGCGGTAGGTGCCCGCCGGGATGGTGGCCGTGCGGAAGAACGGATAGTTCTCCACCAGCTCCGTGCGGCGATCGGGGTCGAACGGCACGAGGTGCAGGTCCATGGAGGTGGCCGCCTGCGTGATGGAGGCCGTGGGCACCGCACCGCCCAGGAATGCTGCCGCCGCCGAACCATTGCTCAGCATGTCCACGGCGCCGAACTGAGTATTGTACAGCGGCGTGAAGTCCTCGTAGGTCACGCCGTGTGCCTCGAGCAGCGGGGTGATGAAGAAATGGAAACCAGCGCCGTCGGGCCCCACCACCACGCGCCTGCCTTTGAGGTCAGCCAGTGTGTCCACGGCGCCGCCGGCCGAGGCGACAAACAGCGCGACATTGGGTGCCAGCGTCATTATTGATCGCAGGGGGTAGGCCTGATCCCAACCCGCCTCGCCGCGCACGGCGAAGTAAGAGATGGCCGCATTGGCCAGAGCCATGTCCAGTTCACCGGACACCAGGCGGCGGATGTTCTCCTGCGTGCCCTTGGTGGCCTCGGCGGTTACCTGCCAGCCCCAGTCGCTCCCATGGCGGTTCATGGCCTCGGCGATGGCGCCGCCCACGGGATAGAAGGCGCCGCCCTGAGGCGCGGTGCCGATGCTCAGGAACACCCTACCGCCGCCGTCCTCGCCACCACAGCCATTTGCGGCCAGCAGCAGCGCAACCGCCGCCAGCAGCAAGGTGCCTCTTGCGTATCTGCCGTTCTGAAGGTTCATCTCAAGTCCCTGACCAGTGGCCATCCGGCGCCGACAGGCGCCTGCGAGCCTCTAGCATACAGCATCCGGTGCTTACCGTCTTTGAGAACAGAAGGCTGCGTGCGCGCCGGCACATCACTCGCACCGCTGGCCGTACTTCCGGCGGGTCCGTCGTGGCGCCTACGAGATCCTGCCCCGGCTGCGACGACAAACACTCCGCAAGGACCCTTGCCGACCTCCCGGGACCCCGGAAGCGCCGGTGATTCAGGTCGATGTCCGCGAGGAGAGCAGCACCTACGTCGCTTAGTCGGCCAGCCTTCCCCGAACGGTCGAGGGCCCAACCCTCGATGCCCTTGCCGCCAACGTCCTGCAGCTTGCGGCGGAAGCCGGAAACGAGCCTCGCTCACGCAGGGTGCGCCTACATATCGATCTCGACGTGGAGGACCCCGACCCAGTCCTCGAGGCCTACGAGAAGGACATCGATCGCACGCTGATCCGTGGCAACTTCCGACTCACCGCCGAGGAGAGGCTGCAGAAGCTCCAGGGGTGGATGAAGGCGATCGCCGAGATCCGTGGTATCGCGCCAAAGGCAGAGCAGCCGTGATCGAGCTACGCGATGTACTGGTGCTACTGGCCGCTCACCGGGTCGAGTTCATCATCGTGGGTGGCGTCGCTGCGACGATTCACGGATCGGCGCGGGTCACCCACGATCTGGATCTGGTGTGCTCGCGCACGGAGCAGAATCTCGTTCGGCTGGTGGCGGCCCTCGAGCCGGAACATCCCTACCCCCGTGGAGCACCGCTCGGACTGCCGTTTCGGTGGAACGTGGAGACCCTGCGTCGCGGGCTCAACTTCACGCTGCAGACCGACCTGGGAGATCTGGATCTGCTCGGCGAGATCACGAGCGGCGGTGGATTCCCGCAGTTGCGGCCTCGTTCGATGGAGCTGCAGGCGTTTGGAAACCGCTACCGCTGTCTCGATCTGGTGACGCTCATCCGGGTGAAGCGCGCCGCGGGACGGCCCCGGGATCTGGACGCCATCGCGGAACTCCGGGCCATCCAGCAGGAGCGGCGCAAGCTGGAGGAGTGATCCGGGGGCGGTTCCCCTGCTTCCCTGCCCGGTGGGTCCCCGCAGGTTTTTCACCAGGATGCTAGCTGTGCACGCCGGCCAGGTCGAGCACGAAGGCGTAGACGAGCGCCGTGGTCTTGTAGCGCTTGAAGCGGCCGGTGGTGCCACCGTGGCCGGCCTCCATCTCGGTGTGCAGCAGCAGCCGGTTGTGGTCGGTCTTCATCGCCCGCAGCCTGGCCACCCACTTGGCCGGCTCCCAGTACTGCACCTGGGAGTCTTGAAGCCCGGTGGTGACCAGTAGGTTCGAGTAGTCCTTGGCTTCGACGTTGTCATACGGCGAATAGGACAGCATGTAGTCGTAGTAGTCCTTCTCGTTCGGGTTGCCCCACTCGTCGTACTCGCTGGTGGTCAGCGGGATCGAGTCGTCGAGCATCGTCGTCACGACATCGACAAACGGCACCGCCGCGACCACGCCTTTCCAGAGATCCGGCCGCATGTTGATCACCGCCCCCATGAGAAGGCCGCCGGCGCTTCCGCCATAGGCGAACACCTGCTCCGGGTCCGCGTATTTCTCGGCAATCAGGTACTCGGCTGCGTCGATGAAGTCGGTGAACGTGTTCTTCTTGTGGAGCAGCTTGCCGTCCTCGTACCATGCGCGCCCCAGTGTCTCGCTGCCCCGGATATGAGCGATGGCGAAGGTGAAGCCGCGGTCGATCAAGCTCAACCGGTCCGCGCGGAACGAGGCGTCGATGGTGTATCCGTACGAGCCATAGCCGTAGAGCAGCAGCGGCCGAGTTCCATCCTTCCGGAGGCCCTTGCGATAGACGAGGGAGACCGGCACGCGCTTGCCGTCACGCGCGGGGGCCCACAGCCGCTCGGTGACGTAGTCGTCCTGATGGAAACCGCCCAGGATCTCGTCCTGCTTCTTCAGCGTTTTCTCACGGCTGTTCATGTCATAGTCAAAGACCGAACTCGGGGTGGTCATGGACGTATAGGTGTAGCGCAGCATCGTCGTATCGAAGCTCGGGTTGGTGCTGATGTAGGCCAAGTAGGCCGGCTCGCCGAAGTCGATGTAGTGCTCGCCCTCGCCTGTCCAGGGGCGCACGCGCAAGCCGATGAGCCCGTCCTTGCGCTCCGCCAGCACCAGGTGGTCCTGGAAGATCTCGAAGCCCTCGAGCAGCACGTCCTCCCGGTGCGGGATCACATCGGTCCAGTTCTTCTTGTCCCGCGGCGTGGCCACCGGTGCCTTCATCAGGCGGAAGTTCTTGGCCTGCCAGTTGGTCTTGATGAAGAAATGATCGCCGTAGTGGTCGACGCTGTACTCGTGATCATCCTCACGCTTCAGGACAAGCCGGAATCTGCCGCCTGGATCGGCAGCCTCGAGAAAGCGGTACTCGCTGCTCAACGTCTGTGACGAGCCGATCATGATGAACTTCTTGGATTTGGTCTTGAAGACGAAGACCGAGAACTCCTCATCCTTCTCCTCGTAGACCAGCACGTCGTCGGACGGATTGGTGCCCAGGATGTGCCGCCATGCCTGATACCGGCGCAGGGTATCCGGGTGCTGCTTGGTGTAGAACAGGGTCCTGTTGTCCTCCGCCCAGGCCATGTTGCCGGTGACATCGGTGATGGTATCGGGCAGGTCCTCACCGCTGATCAGGTTGCGGAAGTGAACCGTGTACTTGCGCCTTCCGATGGTATCCACGGCGTACGCCACGATGTCCTGTCCGGAGCTTACATCCGTTCCTCGCACCGAGTAGTACTCGTGCCCTTCCGCCATTTTGTTCACGTCGAGCATGATCTCCTCGGCAGCATCGAGGGATCCCCTCTTGCGGCAGTAAAGGGGGTACTCCCCGCCCTTCACATGGCGCGTGTAATAGAAGTAGTCATCGTAGCGGTAGGGGACCGACTCGTCGTCCTTCTTGATCCGCCCCACCATCTCGTCGAACAGATCCTGCTGGAATTGTTCGGTGTGCCCCATGGCTTTTTCAAGATAGGCGTTCTCGGCCTCGAGATAGCTCACGACCTCCGGGTTCTCACGCTCCTTCAGCCAGTAATAGTCGTCCACGCGCATGTGCCCATGGATCTCGAGCTCCTCGGGTGCAACCTCAGCGACGGGCGCGGGCAACGTCGACAGGTCCACCGGCGTTGGCGACGACTGGCACCCGGCCAGGAGCAGGAACCATCCCATCGAAGAAACCCTGGTCAGCAGTCGCATCTCGCACCTCCCGAATAGCCTCAGATGCGACTACCGTAACAAAAAACCGCGGCATAATCGAACAACTCGACCGCCCCTCCTCAGGAGCCGACAACTATTCTTGCCGGGTAAATGTCCCATGGTCAACGGTTTGCCGTCGGTGACCACGTACAATGCCGAAACGTGTCAAACTGAAGGGCTCCGCGTACGATGGAGGGGAGGTGGGACCCATGAGACCGGAGATGTCCGAGAAGATCCTGACCTGGTTGTTGCGTGTGAATGGGTTCCTGGCCTGCCTGGCCGTCATCGCGGTGGTGATGCCGACGTCCTGGATGGATGCCGGCTCTCGTGCGGTGGGCCTCGGCCCGTTCCCGGACACGGCGCTGACGCAGTACATGGTGCGCTCGCTGTCCGCCATCTACGCCTTGCTCGGCGCCCTGGTGCTCTACATCGCCGCCGATGTGCGCAAGAACCGCGATCTCATCATTGCCGTGGGATGGTTGACCATTGTTCTGGGGGCGGCGCTCACCGCCATCGACTTCCTGGTGGGGATGCCCACGAGCTGGACATTGGGGGAGGGCCCGCCTACCGTCCTGGTGGGCGCGGGGTTCATCTACCTGGCGCGCAGGATGAGGCGCTGAACACCGGGCGCCGTTCCCAAGCGCAACTCCCGGCCGACGGGAACGTGAGCTACGCTCCCTTGCCGGCGGTCCCCGAACCGGAAGCGGCCCGGATCTGCAAGCGGCTGACGATCCAGAAGAGACCTGCCATGGCCAGGACGGCGATGAAGATCAGAACCGGGCTGTCGAGACGCGCCGCCGTCGCACCGGCGACACTGTAGAGGGTCGCCGCACTCAGCGACCCGACGAGGGTCGCCGACATCATCGGGCCCCAGCGCATCGACGACGTGCCCGCCAGGATCGAGGTCACCTCCGCCAGTATGGGGAGGGGGCGCGTGAGCACGATGGCCAGCCCGCCCCAGCGCTCCAGCAGAGCCGTTGCGCGCCGGCGCTCCGACGGCGACATGATGCGATCCAGGAGCGGTCCGCCCCAACGCCCGAGAAGAAAGCCACCGACACCGGCTCCCACGCTGCCAACCAGCGAGAGCAAGGTACCCGCGATGGGCCCGAACTGGGCCCCGTTGGCCATCATCACCAGGCTGGCGGGTACGGGGAGCACGACATCGACGATGAGCAGCCCCACCCCGAGGAGAGCAGCAAACGTCCCGCCGCGCTCCATCAGGGCATCGGGTCTGGTGAGCAGAGGGAAACCGAGAGCCTGGACGAGCCAGAAGGCCGTCAGGAGGATGACCACGAGGCTCAGGACCAACCATCCGTACGTCTTCAGGGCTTCCATGATCGAGATCCGTGCCCATTCTTCCTTTGGCCGAGTGATGCCTCTGTATACCCGGATCAAAGTGCCTTGTCAAGACGAAGCCCCATGCCGCTATTGACCAAGCCCTGTTCATGGAATAGACTTTGGAACAAGTTTCATCCTGAAAATGAGCAGTCCGTTGCCGAGCCTCGACGGGGCCTTCGATGAGAGACTTCCTTCTTGACGTCCTGGAGCACCGTGTCGCGCCCGAGGCCCGGGCGTGGCTCGAGCAGGCCGTTGCGGCCACTGCGCCGCCGGTGGACCCGGAACGGCTGAGCGGTTGCTATGCTCAGGCGTCGCGGCGCGTCGGGAAGGAGGCCCTGAGCCTCGATGACCACGAGCGCAAGAAGCTTCTGCAGCTCAACCCGCTGATCTCCCTGGACGGTTGGGGCGCCGATGAGGTGGCGCGCGCCGGCCTGCTGCTGTCGCTGTCGGGATTACCACCGGATGAGCACCGCGCTGTGGTCCTCCGGTGCTACGAGCACGGAGACAGCCGCGAGCAGGCGAGCTGGCTCCGGAGCCTCTCCCTGCTTCCGGGGTGTGAGCGGTTCCTGGATATTGCCACCGACGCATGCAGGACGAACATACAGCCCTTGTTCGAGGCCATCGCCTGCGAGAATCCCTACCCCGCACGGTACTTCCCGCAGCTCAACATCAACCAGATGGTGCTGAAGAGTCTCTTCAGCGGCATCGCGCTGTCGCGGATCATCCAGCTGGAGACGCGCCTCAACCCGGAGCTGGCCACCATAGCGGACGATTACGTCAGCGAGAGGGAAGCTGCTGGACGGTCCGTGCCGTCGGACATCTGGCTTGTCCTGGCCCCGAAGATCGGATCGGACGGCCTGGCCCGGGTGCATGGCTACCTGGAGCACGACGATCCGGAGCATCGCTACTGGGCGGCGGTCGGGCTCGGCCTCAACGGGAGCTCCCTGAATCGTGAGGTGCTGCTGGCGGCCAGGAAGGCGGAGCGGGAGTCGAGGATCCTGCAGGCGATCAACACCTCTCTGGATCAAATTCGCGTTGTAGACGAAGGAGTGCCGTCATGAAGATCTTCGATCCGCATATCCATATGACCTCCAGGACGACCGACGACTACGAGGCGATGGCCAGGGCAGGCGTCATGGCCGTGCTGGAGCCGGCCTTCTGGCTGGGTCAACCGCGGACCACGGTGGGCGCCTTCATCGACTACTTCAACAGCCTGCTCGGGTGGGAGCGGTTTCGTGCATCTCAGTTCGGGATCCGTCACTACTGCGCGATCTCGCTGAACCCCAAGGAGGCGAACAACCCCAAGTTGTCGGATGAGGTGCTGGAGATTCTCCCCCGCTACCTCCAGAAGGATGGCGTTGTGGCGGTGGGTGAGGTCGGGTTCGACGACCAGACGGAGACCGAGGAGAAGTATTTCAGGCTCCAGATCGAGCTCGCGCTGGAGCACGACCTTCCGCTGCTGGTGCACACTCCCCATCGAGACAAGAAGAGAGGTACGCAGCGGTCCATCGAGATCGCGCGCGAGATGGGTGTCCCGGAGGGGAAGGTGCTCATCGATCACAACAACGAGAATACCCTGCCGCTTGTCCTGGATAGCGGGTGCTGGGCGGGCCACTCCATCTACCCGAACACCAAGATGAGCGAGACAAGGATGGCCGAGCTCGTGAAGGAATACGGCTCCGAACGAATCATCATCAACAGTGCCGCCGACTGGGGCATCAGTGACCCGCTCAAGGTGCCGAAGACCGTCCAGGCGATGCGCGAGGCGGGGATCCCGGAGCAGACGATCCAGACCCTCGTGTGGGACAATCCCGTCTCGTTCTTCGCCCAGAGCGGAAACCTGGAGATCGCCGACATCGAGGTGCGTCCCAACATCAACCAGACCGTCCTCCACGAAGGCAGCTCGGTGTTGCGCGGGCAGACGCCGGTCGTCGAGAGCTGACCCCCGAACGTGCATCCGACCGCCGTCATCAACGTGGTCGGGCTGTCCCTCGATCTTCTTGGCGAGAACACCCCGCATCTCAACGCCCTGGCCGGCAAGGGCTCGCTGCACCGGCTCGAGCCGGTCATGCCTGCCGTGACCTGCACCGTCCAGTCGACGTTCCTGACCGGCGCTTCTCCTGCCGAGCACGGCATCGTCGGGAATGGATGGTACTTCCGCGACCTGGCCCAGGTCCTGTTCTGGCAGCAGTCGAACCGCCTCGTGGGCGGCGAAAACGTCTGGGAGGCCGCCCGCAGGGTGAAGCCCGGTTTCACCTGTGCCAAGCTCTTCTGGTGGTTCAACATGTACAGCAGCGCCGACCTCTCGGTGACGCCCCGGCCGATCTATCCCGCGGACGGGCGCAAGGTCCCGGAGATCTACACGAGCCCGGCGTCGCTGGGGGAGAGGCTGAAGGCGGAGCTGGGGGAGTTCCCGTTCTTCCAGTTCTGGGGTCCCGACGCGGGCCTGCGCTCGACGCTGTGGATCGCCGAGGCCGCCCGCAGGGTGTTCGACTGGCACGCGCCCGATCTCAACCTCGTTTACCTGCCGCACCTCGATTACAACCTGCAGCGGCTGGGGCCCGATGACCCGGCGATCCGGGAGGACGTGCGGGCCCTCGACCGTGCCTGCGGCGAGTTGGTGGACTACTTCCTCGGGAAGGGGGTTCGCGTCCTGGTGCTGTCGGAGTACGGCATCACCCGGGTGGACGGCGCCGTGCATCTCAACAGGGTTCTGCGCGAGGCCGGGCTCCTGCGGGTGCGCTCCGAGCTGGGTCTCGAGGCCCTGGATGCGGGCGCCAGCGACGCGTTCGCCGTTGCGGATCATCAGGTGGCGCATGTGTACGTGCGCGACCCTCAGCGCATCCGGGAGGTCCGGGATCTGCTGCTCGCCGTGCCGGGCGTGGATGAAGTTCTGGACGCCGAGGGGAAGCGGGACGCCGGCCTGGACCATCCCCGGTCCGGGGAACTGGTGGCGATCTCCGCCCCCGACAAGTGGTTCACCTATTACTACTGGATGGACGACCGGCGTGCGCCCGACTTCGCCCGTACCGTCGACATCCACCGCAAGCCGGGCTACGACCCGGTGGAGCTCTTCCTCGACCCGAAGATCCGGTTCCCTAGGCTCAAGCTGGGGTCGATCCTGCTACGAAGGAAGCTCGGCCTCCGCTGCTTGGTGGATCTCATCTCGCTGGATGCCTCGCTGGTGAAAGGCTCCCACGGTCGCCGTCCGGCCGATTCCGGCAAGAGTCCCGTTCTTCTCAGCAGCGAGCGCCTTGCCGACCGGGACGATCCGATCCACGCGGCGGACGTCAAGAGCCTCATCCTCCAGCAATTGTTCGAATGACGGCCTCCGGTCCGCAGGCCGGCCCGTTCAGGTCCCTGGGATGAAGCGCTGCAGCGACAGCGTCAGCAGGAAGCCAGCGACCGCCATCAGCGCCAGGCCCTCATGGCCGGGCACGCCGGCGATCAGCACGGCATCGAGTAAGGAGATACCGGCGATCAAGCGGACCACCGCCCCGGGGACGTTGCGTTTCCGCCGGCCGATCAGAAGGGACAGGGCCAGGCACACCCACGCGAGGAAGCCCGCGTACAACACCGCCCCGAGGTCGGCGCCCAGCAGCATCGGTGCTGCCCACAGGAACGGCACGCCAAGTAGTACCAGCGGCCATAGATTCTGGACCCGGTTCAGGCTCTCCTGCCTCGCCGCGTACGTCAGCCCGATCACGTAGGCGAAGAGGAGCACTGCTCCCGCGATGAGCCTTGCCGGGAGCACGGGTGCGGCGACGATGCCGGCAAGGACGTAGATCATCGCGCGGCACGCTGCCATGACGGTGGGCGCGACGGGGTTCGCGTGGTGGTTGTAGTCGTAGTAGAAGATGAGAGCGGCGAGGACCACCCCTCCCACCGCGAGGCGGAGATCCGCCCGACCCGTCCGGATCATCGGGATGGCGAGGACCATCAGTCCCGCGCCCAGGAGTCCGAGGCCCATCACGAGCACACTGCGGGCCGACACCCGGCCGGAGGGGATCGGCCGCTCCGGTCGCTCCCGCCCGTCGCGCTCGTGATCGAACGCGTCGTTGAGGAACATCCCCGCCACGTAGAACAGCGAAATCGACACCAGCAGGCCGGCCAGATCCGCGTTCCCGGGGAGCGCCCCGGCCAGAACGCACCCGGCGAGGCAGTTGGTCCAGACGGTCGGGAGGTTCGATACCCGCCCCAGCCTCAGCAGGGTCGGCCATCGCGGCGTCCTCTCCGCGACGGCGCCCCCGGTCATGACGCGATCCGGGTGCGGACCCAGTCCAGCTCCCGAGCGATGGAATCGGCCAGGTCCGTCATCCGGTACTCGGGCGGCAGGATCTCCCAGGTGTAGGTCTCCACCTCCAGATGATGGGAGTGGGGCGCCCGGGGCAGGCACCGGAGGAGATCGGTCAAGTGATCCTGCGTTGTGGCGACGTCCCGGCCGTTCTCCAGGAAGATCGGCACGTGACAGTGGACGCGCCACTCCTTGCGGCAGCCGGGCTTGTCGCCCGACGTGTGGCTCTCCTCGGCGGCCAACCCGTCGGGAAGGTCGCGGTATCGCCTCAACCGGCCCTGCGACCTCTCCACCACCTGGTGGAGGTAGATGCTCTCCCGGAAGGGGGAGAGGGCTCGCGACGCGCGGCCATCTCCCTCCCGGAAGGCCAGCTTCAGCGCCGAGCTGATCTGGAACTTGCAGACCTTGATCCGCGCCGCCTCGAGCCTGGCCAGCGCGTCCGCCGGCTTCTCGAACTGGACCGCCAGGTGGCAAGCGTCGTAACAGACGCCGAGATGCCTCTCCATGGTCTCCGCCGCCTGCTCCCGGGAGATCCCCAGGCGGATCGCCAGATCGCCGATCCGCCGGGGCTGCCGCACCTGCTCGCGGAAGAACGTCACCGTGTCGTCGACGGTCTCCAGGTAGCACCAGGGCTCCGGCTCGAGAGCCAGCGTGATGGTCCGCCCGGTCTCAGCCCGCAGGCGGTGGAGTTCCGCCACGTGGAGGAGCAGGTTGTCGACGATTCGCCCGAGATCCCCCGGGCTCGTCACGTCCGGCGCGAAGGCCAGCGGGACGGTGCTGACGCTCCCCTCCAGGCCCTCCTCGTCGGGTAGAAGCGAGGCGAGGATCCGGGCCAGGCGGTTGGTGTATTCCAGCCGGGACGGTTCCCTCCAGTCGGGGCGGTAGACCGACTCCTTGACCATCCGTCCGTGGAAGTTCCCGTAAGGGAAGCCGTTGATTGTGAATACGTAGGCGTCGTGAGAAGCGAGGAGGGCGCGGAAGGCGCTCAGTTTGTCCTCCTGTTCCAGCACCTGCGCTGCGCGCGCCGACAGCCGGAGGCCGACACCGAAGGGCCCGCTCCAGGACAGCTGCTCTCGAACCCTCGGAAGGTACTTTCCGAGGTCGTCCTTCACTTCCTCCCAGCTTTCCCCCGAGTGGATCGCCGTACAGTACGTGAGGTGGACGTTGTCGGAGATCTTCATGAGCCAAGGGGTTGAGCGCGGAGCCTCCCGTCGCCGTACCGCGAGGCCCCGGGCCGGTCGGCCGTGCGCTGCGCGGCGCGCAGCGTCAACCCCTGGATCGAATCAGCTACCAGAGCATGGTCCATCCGGGTGACCTCGAACGCGGATCCGATCCCGCGAAGCAGGGTGACGTGCAGGGCTCCACCCAGGTGCTCCTGGAACTCGCGCAGTCCGCCGAGCACGCTGTAGTCGTTCGCGGGGTCGCGCGTGAGCAACTCATCGTGCCACAGCACGAACCCCAGGTTATCGAGGAGCCGGAGGATGCGTTCGGCGGTCTCCTGGCTCAGGTACCCGCTCCGCACCGAGTACAGGATGTCCAGCGCCATGCCCACGGCAACCGCCTCGCCGTGGCAAAGCCGGTGACCCGTCATCGACTCCAGCTTGTGGGCGGCCCAGTGGCCGAAGTCGAGGGGCCGGGCGGTGCTGTACTCGAACGGGTCACCGCACGTGCGGATATGCTCGAGGTGCAACTCGGCCGAGCGCCGGATCTGATGCTCCATGACCGCCGGGTCCCCGGCGCAAATGGCCGCCACGTTCGTCTCGAGGAACTCGAAGAAGGTCCGATCCCGCAGCACCGCCACCTTGACCGCCTCTGCGACCCCGGCGATCCGGTCGCGTTGCCCCAGCGTCTCGATGAAATTGAAGTCGACGAGCACGGCGAACGGCGTGGTGAACGTCCCGACGAAGTTCTTCTTGCCGAATCGGTTCATGCCGTTCTTGGTGCCCATCGCCGAGTCGCTCTGCGACAGGACGGTGGTGGGGACGCGGACCGCGCGAATGCCCCGGTGGGAGATCGCGGCGGCGAAGCACGCCATGTCCAGCAGAGCGCCTCCCCCGACGACGACGAGAAAAGACTGTCGGTCTATCCCGAGCTCCTGGATACGATCCACCAGCGCGAACAGGTGCGACCAATCGTTCTTCACCACTTCGCCTCCGGGGACGACCTCCGGTTCGGCCACCAGTTCCATCTTGTCCGAGTGGAGGGTGCAGTAGTCCTCGATTGCCGGAACCAGTCCCGGATGCGTGCTGTGTACGTTCGAGTCGATGACAAACAGCAGGCGATGCTTTCGATCCGGCTCCAGTCGCGTGATGAACCGGAGGAACTCGGTGCTCCCCGGCGCGAACAGGTCCCGCGTGAAACATACGGGGAAGGAGAAGTCGACCTCGAAGCGTTGAAGGATCTCGTTCATGATTGCCTCTTGTTCGTGATTCCGATGGGACCGATCCGCCGGTACCTGAATGCCGCGTCCCCGAACACCGCAAGGGCGGCGAGGCCGAGGAGGGCTGGGCTCCAGTCGTGCCGCCGCACGCGACGGGGCAGCGACACGGAGGAAATCGCATCCGGGTCCAGGGGGAGCACCTGTCCCCCGCCTGCGTCGGCCAGGCGCCGCGCCCATCCCGGGTCGTGGATGGGCAGGCGACGTTCCGGGGGCGCGTCCACCCGGAGCCGTGCCCTGTGACCGCCGACATCCAGAAGGTACTCGCCACGCTCGCCGGCGACGAACGAGCCGCCCGCCCGCCCCGGTGCGCGCCATTCCATCGGCAGGATCTGCTCGCGCCCGGACGGCAGGCGCACCGATGCGTCCGGGAGCGCGGCACCCTGCCCGGGGACGAGCATCTCGACGATACCGCGGCCCTCCCGGAGCCAGACCATGGGGGCCGGCGCGCCCGGGTCCTCGGTCCCGGCGACCAAATGCAGGGAGGTCGGCAACAGGCCGCCCGTCGAGCGTGCAGGAGGATCCAGCGCAAGGAAGGCGGTCATCCCCCACCCGGACCGGCCGAAGACCAGAAGAGGCTCGCGGCGGTCCGAGCGAACGGCAACTTGCGTCCCGGGCTTCTCGGTGGTGACAACGAAGGAGGCGCCGGCCGGCACGAAGAAGTCGCGCAGCGAGTTGGCGAACTCGGGCTCGGGCCGGCCCCGCATCGGACCCTGCCGGACGTCGGCCGGCCGGAGTCGTGCGCCTTCCCGCCGCAGGGCCGGCGGTAGATCCTCAACGCGGCCCACGTGCTCGTGCCGCCCGCCGTGGCGGGAGGACAGGCGCTCCAACCGGTGGGCCTGTGCGCCGTCGCCCACCGAGACGGTGCTGAGGGTGACCCCGTCCGGCCACGGGAGCGACGGCTCGCCGGAGGCCTCCGGGTGCAGCCGGCCGTCGCTCACGAGAATCACGTGCCGGCGCGCAGCGTCCGCCCTGGACAGCCACTGCAGCGCCAGGTCGAGCGCCGGGCCCCAGTCCGTGCCGCCGCGCGCCGCCAGGTCCGGAATCGCGTCGAGCTCGCCCCCGTGTTGATCCAGCCGGGCCAGCCTGCGCAGGACGTGAGGGGCCACGTCGAACGCGATGACCCCGTAGCGGTCGCGGCGCTCCAGCGCGGCGATGACGGCCCTGCCCGCCTCGGCGGCCAGCGACACTGCCGAGGTGTCGCCGTCCGAGGGCGCCATGCTCCCGGACCGGTCCAGAAGGAGGACTACTGCCGCCTCCTCGCCCGACCGATCTGGAGGCTTGAGTCGAACCGGGAGAACCTCCTCGAGCGGACCACCTCGGAGCGCCGCCGCGGAGTCCACGTCGGAGCAGGACACGACCAGCCCGCGACCCTGGCGCACGAACCGGGCCAGCCGCTCCTGCTCGTCCTGCGTCGGCAGGAAGGACGGGCCGACCTGCGCGAAGACGGCGTCGAAGCGCCCCAGGACATGGTCCGGCGGGAGCCTCTCCCAGCGCTCGGCCTCCACCAGCCCCGGCGGGACGTCGCCCAGGACGGCAAACCGCGGCGCGCCGGAGGCCGTCACGTCGGCGGAGGCCAGGTTGTTGCTGACCTCCGCATCGATCTCGGCGTTCACGTGTGCGGTGAGGCGCCCGGACCTGGGCCCGGCGGCGAGGAACCGGCGCACCGCGCGGGTGGTGCCGGCCTCCACGGTGGTGTGGGCCGTGGCCACCTCCCGGCCGTCGAGCTCGAACGAGATCCTCGCAGTCTGGTTCACGTTCGAGCGCAGCATCACCACCGCCTCGAACAGCCCGCCGGCCCTCACGCGGGGCGGGACGTGCAATGCCTCCAGGGAGATCTCGCCCTGCGGGTCGCGCAGCAGCGGGACGACGTGCAGATCGACCCCGGCCCGGGCCGCGGCCAGCGCGGCGTCGCTGCCGTCCCCCACCGGGTCGTGGCCGTCGGTGGCCAGCAGGATGGAGCCTCCGCCCGCCGCCTTGACCAGCGCGGTGGCCCAGCGGATCCCTGTTCCCAGGTCGGTGCCTGTGTCGTCGATGCTCGGATCGGCTGCGGCATCGACCCACCGGGAGGCCCGGTCCACCGGGCCGACCCCCAGGACCCGCGGCCCATCGTGGAAGGCGATCACCCCGACGGCCGTCCCCCGTGGCAGGGCGTCGAGGGCCTCGCCCAGCTTCCCGGCAACGTCCTCGCGCGCCGGCTGCGCCACCGACGACGAGATGTCGAGGAGGATTGCGAGGGTCCCGGCGTCCGAGGTGATCCACCGGGGCTGCGGCAGGGCGGCGATCACCAGGAGGAGCGCGACGAGGAGCCACACGACGTCGCGTGCCATGCGGGCCCACGTCATCGCACACCTCCACCGGCGCCGGCTTCCGAGCCCACCAGCTCCCGACCGACGCGCGCTCTACGCGGAACTCCCGACCGCCGCAGTCCCCCCCGGAGCCGCACGCCCGCCTCGAGGACGAGCAGGACGAGCACCAGCCCGAGGATCCCACCGCGGAGGGACCGCGGTGCCGGGTCGGCACGCGCGAGGACGGACTCGGCGGTCACGGCGAAGGGGGGAGGGCTCGGCGTCAGGCCGGCGTGGGCCGTCACCCCGTGCGTGTCCCCGGCGAGTCGCCGCAACATTCCCGATAGCACCAGCGGCAGCACGCCGCGGGACGGAAGGTCCGTGGTCTCCAGCGGGATCCCCCACCAGATCCCCACGGAGTCCTTCGCCTGGTGCAGGGCGACTGCGGTCTCGCCGCCGAGGACCGCCAGTGTCGTCGCGCCGCGCGGCGGCTGCGGTGGGGGGGAGACCAGGGGCCGCGCGAGCACCGGGTGGAAGCGCTCCAGAAAATCGACATCGGTTGCCACGATGTCCAGCGCTCCCGTAGGCCTGGGCGTGCCGGCCCCGGGCTCCCGGAGCGGCAGGAAGATCCAGCGAGGCGGCAAGTCCTGCGGGAGCCGCCCGACGAACAGGTGAACGACGCCCGTCTCACCGTCCCCTCGGTGGAAGAGCGGCAGCGCGGCGGCCAGTTCGCCGGGAAGAGGACCGTCCGCGTGCACCTGGATCGACAGGCGCACGACGCCGTCCGGTCGTTCCGCCGGCGAGGGGACGGCACGGTGCACGGAGGGCCCCCCCACGGCGACCGCCTCGAGGGTGACGCGATCCGTTGTGTGCTCGAGAGGTCGCAGCCTCGAGCCTGCGAAGTCGCTGATCACCACGACGCGCCCGCCTCCCCGGGATGCGAGCAGGGCCGCCGCGGTGGCGGTCAGGCTCCCGAGGGGCGCCGCACCGTGCCCCGGCGAGAGATCGCGCAGCGCTGCTTCGAGCGGCTCGCTCTCTCCCGGTCCTGCCTGCGCCGTCCGCAGTTCCTGTCCCGACGCCACGACGAGGCGATACGACGAGGCGTCCGATTCTCGCAGCAGGCGCAGGGCGACCTCCCTGGCCGTATCGATCCGCCGCCGGCCGGCGCCGCCGGCCAGTGCCGCCATGCTTGCCGAGCCGTCGACGATGACGGCAAGGGGCCGGGCGTTCCCGGCCGGGACGAGCCAGGGCCCGGCAGCCGCCAGCGCGAGGCCGGCCAGGATCAGGAGCGACAGGAGGAGGGACACGGGCGGCGCGCGGCGCGCACTTCTGAGACCGAGGGACGATGCGTCGGGGAGATCCCGGAAGAGCAGATGGGATGAGACGACCTGCCGGTAGGGGCGCGCGCGCCGGCTCGCCAGCAGGAGCAGCAGTGCCGGCAGAGCCAGCAGCCACAACCAACCGGCCGGATGGAACGAGACGTTCATCCCGTGCCCCTCATGCCACCACTCCTGCATCCCGAAGCTCGCCGAACATCATCTCCCGGATCTCGCGCCGCGCCTCCAGGTTCGCCAGGCGTATCCTGGAGCGGGCACAGAAGCGGACCACCCGATCCAGCTCGCGCCGCCGCAGCAGGCGGTAGTGCTCCCGGTCGCCGGGCTCGAGCACCACCAGGCGCTCCGCTCCGGTCTCCACGTCGATGACGGTGGCTCCATCCTCCGGCAGATCCGGGTCCTCATCCGACGGCGCGCGCAGCCGTAGCACCGAGACCTCGAAGCCGCGCCTGCGGAGTGAGCCCAGGCCGCCCTCGAAGTCCTCCGCCAGCAGGTCCGAGATCACGATCACCTGGCCGATCTCGACCGCCTGGGCGGCGAAGGAGCGCAGGCACTTCGCCGCGGCGGTTCCCTCTCCGTCCGGGACCAACGTCAGGAAGTCGAGCAATCTGGCCCGGTGGGCGGGCCCCCTTACGGCCGGCAGGCCCGCCAGGATCCGGTCCGCGAAGCAGGTAACCCCGACGCGAGCCCCGGACGAGAGGCCCACGTAACCCAGGGCGAAGGCCAGCGCCGAGGCGATCTCCGACTTGGGCGGGCTCCCCAGGCTCATCGACCGGCTCCGGTCGACCAGAAGGTCCAGCCGGTCGGCGCGCTCGGGGAGGAACTGCCGCACGTACGTCTTGCCGATCCGGGCCAGGACGTGCCAGTCGAGGTAACGCAGGTCGTCCCCCGACTGGTACGGCCGATGGCCGACCCAGTCGAGCCCGCAACTCCTGGGCGAGGTCCCCCGGCCCTCCCCGGGGCCGCTGGAGCCCGGTCGCCGACGGCCCAGCGCCAGCTGATCCAGCCCGCGCAGGAATCCCGGCGCCGTGACCTCGGCCGTCCACGCGGGCCTCATCCGAGGAACCTGTCGGTGAGGGCGGTGATGATCCCGTCCTGCCGCACCGACTCCGTGTTCGCCTCGAAGTTCAGCAGCAAGCGGTGCCGCAACGCCGGACGCGCGGCGATTCGAACATCCTCCGCCGCCACGTGGCAGCGACCGTCGAGGATGGCGTTGGCCTTGGCGCCCAGCACGATGGCTCGCGCGGCCCGCGGGCTGGCCCCGAGCCGCACGAACTTCCGCACCTCCTCGGGCGCAGCCGGGTCCTCGGGACGGGAGGCGACGACCAGCTCGGTCGCGGCATCCAGCAGGTCGGAGGCGATGGGAACGCTCCGGACCGTCCGCTGGTACTGCAGAAGCTCCTTCGGCGACAGGACGCGGCGAACTTGTGGCGTGTCCGGGCCGATGGTCTCCTCGGCGATCCGGCGCACCACGTCGCGCGGGGGGTAGTCCACCAGGATCTTGAACAGGAAGCGATCGAGCTGTGCCTCGGGAAGGGGGAACGTGCCCTCCATCTCGATGGGATTCTGGGTAGCGAGGAGCAAGAACGGCTCCGGCAGGGGATGGCTCTCCCCGGCGACGGTGACCTGGTGCTCCTCCATGGCCTCGAGGAAGGCCGACTGGGTCCTGGGGGTCGCCCGGTTGATCTCGTCGGCGAGGATGAGCTGCGCGAACAACGGTCCGTGCTGAAAGCGCAGGCTGCGCATGCCGGCCTCGCCCTCGGTCAGGATCGTCGTCCCGGTGACGTCGGCGGGGACGAGATCCGGCGTGCACTGCACACGCCCGAACTCCAGTCCCAGGACTCCGGCGGTCGAGCGGACGAGGAGGGTCTTGCCGACGCCGGGAACCCCCTCGAGGAGCGAGTGACCGCCTGCGAGGATGGCGAGGATCACCTCGCGGACCACCGACTCCTGTCCCACCACGACCCGGGCGAGTTCCGATTCGACGCCCTGAAGCCGGACGCGGATCCGATCCAGTTCCTCCTCGGTCACGGCCTCGGCCGAGGGGGTTTCCACCTTCTCCGCCCATCCCTTGCCGAGAGGAGCTTTCCTCATCTGGGTCCCCTGTTCTCCCGGCCCTTGGAGGAGCCGTGGTCTTCCGCCGCGACGCCGGCGGTGAGCTGCCCGAGCGCCCGCAGGTACGCCTGCACGAGATCGCGCTCGCGCTCCCCGACGGGGCGCGCCGAGGCGAGGGCGCGCCGCGGGCCCGAGCCGACCCGGCCCGGGTACGGCGCACCGGGCGCCGCCCCCGGGGACGCCGGTTCCACCTTGGAGGGGCCGCCCTCCTGCGCGGCAGCCGGGAGCCGCCAGGCCCGCCCGCCCGTCTCGGCCTGCCGCGCTCGCGGCATGGCGTCGGTGACGAGGAGGCTCGCGCGGCCGAGCCCTTCGCCCGATCCGGCACCTCCCTGCGTCGTCGCCGCTCGGCCGCCCGGTGGGCGATGGAGCCCGGGGCCCGCCTCGCCCAGCGCAGGCGGTGACCCGGTGGAGAGAGTTCCCTTCGCGCCGGCCGCGGATCCCATCCGAGGGTGCTCGGCGTCCTCCTGCGCGGCCGCCCGCAGCACGGCAGAGGCTTCCTCCGGCGCGACCTCTGCGAGATCGAGCAGGGCGCTGCGGGCGCGCGCCATGTCCATCGCGTTGGAACGGAGGGCCTGTTCGATTCGCAGCACCTGCCGCGCCAACCTCACTCCTTCCTCTCCCCGATGCTCTCGGGCGGACAGAAGCCGAGCGGCGAGCTGCTGCAGCGCGGCAGAGAGTGACCGGCGCTCGCCCTGGATGCCGGCGTGGCCGAGCCCCGGCGCGGTTGACTCCGGCGTGGCCCGCACGCCGATCCCCCACGCCAGCATCGCAAGCGCCGGGAGCAGCACCAGGATCCTCGGAGGCCGCAGGGGCAGGGCCGCGGCGACCCTGACCGGCTCGACCCTGCGGGCGGCGCGGCGGACCAGCAGGCGACGGATCGGCTCTCTCGATCGCCTGACCTCCATGCCCGTCACGAGCAGATGCTGCAGGCCGAGACGTCGATCCACCTCCAGCAGGACGCGCCGGGACGACACCGGGAGCGACGCAGCCACGACCAGGGCGGAGGCCACCGAGGTCAGGACGGGCCACGCGACCCAGCCCCCCCAGGTCCATGCCGCAACCCATCCGGAGACGCGCATCGCCGAGGCACCGACGAACAGGGCGGCCAACGCCACCAGCGCCCACGCGCCGGCGGTGGTCATCCGGCGAAGCCGGACCCTGATGCGCGCGCGGCGCGCGAATCGCTCCAGCACGTCGCGCGCATCGCTCATCACCGATCCCCCAGCCGGCGCTGGAAGACGGCAGCCGCGGCGCAGAGTAGAGCGACGATCAGAAAGGCCGTGGCCATCGCAACGGGAGGCAGCTCCGGCCCGGGGAACCCGCCGGGTGACGAGGCCGTCCATCGAAGGCTCCCCGGCCACAGAATGAGCGCCCCCAGCGCCGCCGCCGCCATGCCTCCGGCGGGCTGCGTCGCACCGAGGGCTCCCAGAAGCAACCCCAGCAGCGTGCCGCATGCTGCAGCGGCCATGGCGCCGAGCCCCACCATCGCCAGCCGGCGCCCCGAGGCACCCAGCTCCCAGCCGACGATCAGGACCGGCGCGCACAGCGCCGCGCCGCGCATTCCCTCGAGGAACGTCATGCTCGCGAGTCTCGCCAGGCGTCGGAGCGTTCGCCCCGTGTCCCCCCGACTCCGTCGCAGGGCGCGGCGGGCGAGGCCCGCACCATGGGCGGAGGTGAGGATCAGCAGGCCCACGGCGAGCAAGCCGCCGATGGTGGTGGCGTGTCCCTCGCCGTCCTGCCACCCGGGTCCCAGAACCCGCACGGCGGCGAGCCCGATGACCAGAAGGGCGACGAGCGTGGTCGAGCGGGAACGCGGCGCGAGCAGCCGTCGCATGCGCATCCGCGCGCTCATGTGTCCTCCCTCCCGCCGGCGACGAGCAGGGTCCACCCCTTGTCGACCGGGCTCCCGGCGTGCAGGCGCGCGGGGCGGAACGGGCTACGGGACCAGGCCACGATCACCGGCTCGTCCCGGGACAGGAGGGGCGAGGCGAGGCAATCCAGCGCCTCCTCGATGAGGCGGGCGCGTTCGCGAGGCAGCTCGCCGTGAGCAACGCGGCGGCCGGCACCTCGCTGCGGCAGCGGACCATCCACGAGCAGGGGCGCCAGAGCCGGGAGTTCTCCGAGCCGCAGCGGTTCGCGTCCGGGTAAGAGCAACCAGGCGTCCTCCCAGGTGCGGTCGAAGCCGTTTCTCACCAGGCCGACGATACGGTCGCCGCGCGCTCCGACCTGAAGCGCCAGGCGCTTCTCCGTCGTCTCTTCGCCGAGCCAACCGATGCGCAGCCCGCCTCCCAGCGGCACAACCCGCGAGACACTCCCCTCCGGTGATGGGCCGGACGCACCCTGATGGGCATCCTCCTCGCGGACCTCCAGGGCCCAGGACGACGGCCCCGGGTCCATCTCCACTCGTTGGCGCCCTCCGGAGCGCAGCACCGACGCGCTCCACAGGAGGAGCGGTGCCCGCGGGGCGTCGAGCAGGACGTCGACCTGTGCCCAATCCTGTACGGCGGCGGTGCGCCCCCACAGGGGCCACGAGGCGATGACCAGGACCAGCGAGAGCAAGCCTGCCTCCCGCCATCCGCGCGCGCGGCCGCGGGTGAACGGAAGCACGGTGAGCAGCAGGAGAAGGTAGCCGAAGGTTCGAACGGCCAACCCGGCTCGAATCTCGCGCCGGGGTCGAAGCCGGGTGGCGGCCAGGTTCTCCGCCGGCCCGAACAGCTCACAGACGGCCTCGCCTGCGGCCCGCTCCTCCGGCGCCATCGCCACGGTGCGCACTTGACCGAGGCCCACGGAGTGGATCGACCCGGCCCCGGTCAACGCATCCGGCGCCAGCAGGGCGAGGGCGGGCTGGACGGCCTGGCCCACCAGGGTGAGCCGCCCGCCGCGGTACAGGCATCGCCGGATTGCGAGCCGATCTTCCTCATCGAGCCTCAGGATCTCCGACCCGGTGGCGGTCCATTCGCTGCCGGCCGCGGGACACCGGAAGGGCGAGGCCGGGTCCCGGGCGGCGCCGGGCGCGAGGCCGGTGGACGCGGCGACGGCCAGCACGGCGGACAAGATCACCCGGAAACCGGCGGCGCGACCTGCGCCGCCCGCGGTCCGGCTCCCTGGTGTGGCGAGGCTCAACGGCGCGACCTCCGAGCCTCCGGCGCGCCTGCGGGCCGGAGCGATGGGCAACCCGCTCCGCGAGCCGTCTCGGCCATTGCCTCCTCGAGAGCCAGGATTGCCTCGGTGGTCACCAGGACCTTGTTTCCCTCCCACCACCTTCCCGAGTCGGAGTTGACCCAGTAACCGTCCTCATGCTGGCGCCCCAGGAGGACCTGCGTCAGTTCGTCGGCCCACAGGTGAGTCTTTCCCTCCCCGTCCACGATCTCCGGCTCGCCATAGACCCGGAGCGTCTTCGCAAACGTGTGGTAGTAGTAGAAGAGTCCCTGTGCCCCCATCCCCGGGTTCTCATCGAGCGTGTAGTTCTCACGGATCCAGTCGAATGCTGCCTGGACCCTGGGGTCGTCCGATTTCAGGTGGGCGTAGATGAAGGACTTGATCCCGGCGTAGGTCATGCTCCCGTACGATTTCGTCCCGCCGGCAAACGAGTAGCCCGGGTAGTACACGAACCCGCCGTCGTTCGTGGCCCACTCCAGGCCGTTGCTCTCGGATCGGTTCTGGCACCTCTCGATGAAGCGGATCGCGTTGGTCCAGGTCGGATCGTCTCCGGGAAGATCCGTCACGTGCAGCGCCTCCAGGGCGTACTGCAGGTTCGACAGATCGGGTCGCTCGTCGTTCCCGTAGCCGATCCCTCCGTAGAATTTGTCCTTCGGGTCGTAGCCCTCGCCCTCGTCCGTCTGGCTCATCGTGAGAAAGTCGCGCCCCTGCCGTATCAGCGGAGCGAGCTCCGGGTTCTCGACGGAGCACAGGGCCATGACCGCGATGGCCGTGTTGTATACCGGCAGGGCCTTCTGGTAGATACCGCCGTCCGGCTTGGCCAGCCCCCCCAGGAACTGGACCGCACGTCGGATGAACGGTCCATCTTCCTCCCGGTAGGCCCTGGGGCTGTGGGCGAAGGCCGTCAGAGACAGCC
This sequence comes from uncultured bacterium, assembly GCA_965371955.1. Classification (GTDB taxonomy): domain Bacteria; phylum Acidobacteriota; class Polarisedimenticolia; order CBDVAL01; family CBDVAL01; genus CBDVAL01. The sequence continues at coordinate 37,129 of CBDVAL010000003.1, forward strand.
CCGTGATCCCCGCGTGGTTCTCCCAGGAGCCGTTGTCCTGCTGGTGCGCGCGCAGCCACTTGAGACCGCGATCGATGGCACGGCTGGCCTCGCCTCGAAGCCGCTCGTCCTTGATGTTCGCCCTGGCGGTCTCCGGGGAGACGGCGCCGAGCAGAGCGCCCAGCACCAGGCACGCGCCCAAACGAAGAGTTGAGTCCCTCATCGCGAAACCTCCTGTGGGAAAGCAGCAGTGCGGAACAGCCTGTGTCGCGAAGCGATGGTTCGAACCAGAGTGTGTGCGTGGCCCATGGCCAGCCCGAGAGCGATGAGCAGGGCGGTGGCCAGGAACGGGCTCGGGTAGCGGAAACGATATGCCGAGAGCGCGAGTCCCTCGTACAACGGTCCGGCCCGGACGAGGTCGTAGCCGGCGGCGCTGGAGACGGCGACGAACGGGTTGGAGGCCAGCAGCAGTTCGCCCGGCAGCATGAACGAGGGGAGCAGCGGCAGGATGTGGGAGGCCGGCAGCAGGCTCGTTCCGAAGACGAAGGCCAGGAGCACCGCCACCGCGGCGGCGGAGTCCTGCCGCCGGGACAGACGCGCGGCCATCCGAGCGATGCCCCAGGCGAGCACAGCGGTGCCGGCCACCGCCGGCTGAGCGGACGCCAGCACGAGGGGGTCGCACCCGGCGATGCCGGCGGCCGGCAGGTAGAGCAGCGGCGGTAGCGCCAGAAGGAGCCCCGCCCGTGCCCCGGGGGCGCCGGGTGGAAACACTAGTCCCATGCAGGTATAGGCCGTCAGCACGTACAGGGTCTCGAGGAGGAGCACGGCGAGACCGAGGCGGTGCGGCCCGTTCAGTCCGGCCGCCGTGTGAAACGCCAGCGGCGCCATCACGACCACCGCCGCATGGCCGGCCAGACAGCACCCGAGCGCCGGGCGCAAGCTCCTCCTCTTGATCACCGCGCCCTCCAGTTGAATCTCCGGTGCAGGGCGAGCCGCAGACTGCGTCCAGGTCCGTTGATCCCGGAGCCATGGACGCGGTAGTCTGCATCTCCGATGTTGTACAGCACGACGCTCCCTCCCCATCCGTCCGCCCTATCGAAGCCGGCGCCGAGGCTCACCACGCCGTAGCCCGGGGTTCCGTCCTCCGGGATGCGCGTGTCGCCGATGTCGCCGGGCGAGAGACGATCCTGACGGTCGGCGAAATCGGTGGTCAGCTCGAGCCACGAGGTGCGGTTGAGCAGGTACCATCGGGCGCCCAGGCGGCCGGCCAGAGGGGGGATGCGCCGCAGCGGCTCGCCCGTGCTGGTATTCGTGCCCCGGAACGTGGCGAGGGAGAAAGACAGGGTGAAGCGCTCCACCGGCGAGGCCTGCAACTGGATCTCGGCGCCGTAGAGCTCGGCGCGCCCGGTGTTCCTGCGTTGAAAGACGTCTTCACCTTCGAGCGTCGGCAAGCCGCGGAACGTGCTGGGCACCCGCTCGATGAGATCGCTCAGGAACGAGTCGAAGATCGTGGCCGAGGCCCAGAACCGCCGGGTCAAGATCCTCAGGGAGAGCTCGTAGTTGGTGATCTTCTCCGGCGACAGATCCGTGCTCGGGACCTCGATACCGGCGTTGAACTCGCCGAACACGGTGGCGTCGTCGAGCCCGGGGGCCCGGAACCCCTCGCTGACTCCCCCGGTGAGCCTCACGTGCGGCGTCAGGCTGAGGAGGAAGTTGGCCGAGCCGGTGAGATCTTCGAAGCTTGCGTTGTAGTCGAAGTCGAGTTCCTCGAGAAAGGCATCGACGTCGAACCGGCTGTAGCGGCCGCCGAGGATGAGTTCGAGCCGCGAGCCGGCGCGGATGACCGTCTGGGTGAACAGGGCGAGGGAGCGGTAGTGCGCGCCGTCGGGGAATCTTCCCCGGGCCGACTGCTTGACACCCGTTGAGAGATCCTCCAGAACCCTGCTGCTCGACACGGAGTCGCGGTAGACCTCGATGCCTCCCAGCCACTGCTGTCGCTTCCACTCCGACCAGTCGGCCTGGAACGTCAGGCCGTAGGTATCCACCTCGTCCCGTTCGCTCGATTCGACGGAGGAGCCCGTCCGGCGAATGGTCCTTCCCTCCGTCTGCTCCATCCACGAGACCGTCGCCTCCATGGAGGAAGCTCCCAGGAAACCCGTTGCCTCGTCCCGGTAGCGCAGGTAGCCCAGCGCCCGGGACTGCGGGTCGAACCGGAATTCCTCATTCTTGCCGGAGTCGATCCGGTCGAAACGGGGGACGTCATCCGCGTCCAGGTACTGTCCCGCCAGCGTGAGGCTCCGCAGGTCGCCGAGGTCCATCGACAGTTTCAGGTCGGCCGCCCGGCGGTTGTAGCCGGTGGGCGACTGAACCCCCGTGTCACTACCTCCCTCCAGATCGTCATAATTGACGCCGGTGACCTGTGCCAGGACGCCGACAGGGCCGAACCTCTCGCTCACCTCCGCGGTCACCGTGGGAGCGTCGGCGGCCGTGTCGTAGCCCAGGCGCAGGCGGGCCTGTGGTGAGGCAGCGGGCGTCTTGGAGACGATGTTGATGACGCCGCCGAGGCCGTCGCTGCCGTGAAGGCTCGAGGAAGGGCCCCGGACGACCTCGATCCGTCGGACGCTGGACGGGTCGATGGTGTTCAGGTACTGGTTCGGCCCGAGCCGGAAGGTCGAGTTGTTGAGCCGCACACCGTCGACCAGGACCAGGACACGGTTTCCGATCAGGCCGCGAAGATATGGGGAGCCGCCGCCCGCGTCGGTGCGCTGCACCTGGACGCCCGGCAGCCCCTCCAGGGCCGCCGGGAGGTTCGTCAAGCCCTGCGCTTCGATATCCTGAGCCGTGACGATGGACACCGCCTGGGGCGTGTCGAACAGCTCCCGCTCCTGGCGCAGGGCGACCACGGACACGCGGTGGGCGTGGGTCAGGGCTCTCAGCCGCAGTTCCAATCGCTCATCCGTCGAGCGCGGTGCAGGGGCCCGGGCCGGCAGGAACCCCTCACGCTCGGCTCGAACGGTGGAGCCGTCCAGCGAGAGGAATGCCTCGAGGAGGAAGCCGCCATCGTCCCTGGTCTCCACCGCCGCCAGGACGGCGCCGGAAAGGGACAGGACGGTGACGGTGGCCCCCTTGACCGGCTCGCCGCTCTCGTCCACCACGACGCCCCGGAGCGTCCCGGCGGCGTCGCCATCGGAGGCGCACAACGGTCCCGGAGCCTGAAGACAGAGTGCAATGGCGAAGAGCAAGAGAGTCTGGCGTTTCATGTACGGAGCCCCTTTTGTCCAGGCGCCACGCCCCGAATGGCGCCCACCCCGGGTGGCCATCCAGCAGGATCCGCCGGCAACACTTCCAGCAGATTTGCTGGCCCACTGAGTCTGTGCAGAGAGTGCACACAGCTTATAGGTCGAAAAGCCTGAACTGTCAAGGAAAAACGGGCGCCGGG
>CBDVAL010000004.1:0-37097 GCA_965371955.1 uncultured bacterium
GTAGGGAAGTGACATTTTTAACCCCTTGTCCCGGGGAGAGGTGGCAGTGTGTCTCTGGATCATACGATCTTTTGGTCGTTCCGGCAAGCGACCGAAGGAATCAACGCGTACCACTACACGGCGATCTGGCTGGGATGCAGCCTGCACTCGCTGGACGGCGGCGTAATGCAGCGCTAGCGCTTCTTGCCGGCCACCACCAGGACGCCGCCCACCGCCACGGCAGCGACACTGGCCCAGATGGGGACGTTGACCCGCTCCCGATCCTTCATGGAGAACTCTACCGGGCCGAACTTCTTCTTCTGGGTCTCCTTGGTGTAGGTGAAACCGCCGTAGATCCATCCCAGCACTCCGAGGACCATGATGCCAACTCCGATGATCCGTACGATGTTCATCGCACCCTCCCGCGCAAGGCGCTGGCTCAGCTTAGCATGTCCGGGGGGTCAGGACTCGGGAGAGTAGACGGGCAGGGCTTCCGGGATGACCTGTATCTTCACCGGCAGGTCGCACAGGTAGTCGCCGTCGATCTGGAACGGGATCTTGGCGTTCTCCTTGGCCGGGCGAAGCAGGAAGTTCGAAGCCTTGTAGTAATCCACGTCGTTGAGGAGCAGGTGACGGTTGCGGCGCAGTGCCCAGAAGTAGCGCGGGTAGTGGAACGCGCGCCGGCCCCGGAACAGGCAAGCGTCCATGACACCGTCGTCCAGTGAGGCGCCCGGCGCGATACGGTAGCCGTCACCGTAATCCCGGGCGTTGGCCACCACCACGGTACCGCCCTGCATGGTCACCCCGTCATCCATCACCAGGCGCAAGCCGGGGTACGAGTAGGTCAGCAGGGTCCGCGGCGCCTTCAGATAGTAAGCCCACTTGCCCCAGCGGCGCTTGCTTCCCGGCGTGACGTCCCGCACGATGGCAGCGTCCACTCCGGCGCTGGCGCCCAGCAGGAAGTAGCGCCCCTGCACCTTGCCCACCTCCACCCGCCGTGTGTGGCCGTGGGCGACGATCTGCACCGCCGTCTCCAGGCGCCTCGGGATGCCCAGCTCGCGCGCGAACAGGTTCATGGTGCCGGCAGGGATGATGCCCAGGGTGAGGTCCGAACCGACGATGCCGCTGGCTACCTCGCTCACCGTGCCGTCGCCCCCCAGGGCAAGGATCCCCCTGTATCCCGCCGCCGTCGCCTCCATGGCCAGGGTAATGCCCAGGCCGGGCGCATCGGTGGTGCGCACGTCGTGCTCCAGCCCCGCCTTGTCCAGCAGGGAGCGCACGGCGTTGAGGAGGGGAACCTTTCTCATCTTGCCGGCATTCGGGTTGGCGATGAGGCAGTAGCGTTTCATGGGTGAAGAGTCTAACCGACGCGTGTGCCCGCGATGATCTCGCGTGATTGGGAGCGGATCCGGTTGCCGTCGCCCACCAGCACCACGTGCGGCTCGTGGCGCCGGATCTCCTCCTCCTCCAGCTCGGCGTACGCCGCCAGGATGATCTTGTGTCCGGCGGCGGTCTTGCGCGCCGCGGCGCCGTTCACACAGCACACCCCGCTGCCCGCGTCACCGGGGATCAGGTATGTGGAGAACCGCTCGCCGTTGTCCACGTCGTACACGTCCACCTTCTCGTACGGCAGCATCCGGGCGGCCTCCATCAGTTCCGGGTCCAGCGTCAGGCTGCCCTCGTACAACACATCGGTCTCGGTGACCGTGGCGCGATGGATCTTCGACCACAGAAAAATACGTCGCATGGTTCCTACCTCCGCTATCCGTCCAGAGGCCCGCCGACGCGGACCTCCCGGTTGTCGATGAGCCGGGCCGGTCCCACGCGCAGGGCTCCGGCCAGCAGGATCTCACCCTGGAGGATCGACAGCGCCTGCAGCTCCCGCGCATCGACGATCTCCAGGTACTCGGCGGTGACGCCCGGCTGGGCGTCCATCACTTCCTTCATGCGGCGGATCACCGCCGCCGCTTCCGTCTCTCCCGCGCGCACCGTACCCTCCCCGGCCTCCAGGGCGCGGGGCAGCGCCAGCGCCGCCGTACGTTCCGTCGGCGACAGGGTTCGGTTGCGGCTGGACAGGGCCAGGCCATCCGCCTCACGCACGATGGGGGCTCCGATGATCTCCGTTCCCAGCGCCAGGTCACGGGTCATGCGCTGGATGACTCGCCACTGCTGGTAGTCCTTGCGCCCGAACACCGCAACATCCGGTTCGCACGCTGCCAGCAGCTTGGTGACCACGGTGGAAACGCCCTCGAAATGTCCCGGGCGCCACGGGCCGCACAGTCCTTCGGTGAGCCGGCTCACCCGGACCCGGGTGGCGTCTCCCGGCGGGTACATGGCCTGCACCGCCGGATGATACAGCACGTCGACTCCCGCCCTCTCCGCCACCCGGCGGTCGCCTTCCAGGTCGCGCGGGTAGGCGTCCAGATCCTCGTCGGGGCCGAACTGCGCCGGGTTCACGAACAGGCTCAGGACGATCCAATCGGCGCGCCGGCGCGCGGCCTGCACCAGGCTGAGGTGCCCCGCGTGCAGCGCACCCATGGTGGGCACCAGGGCGATGCGCCGGCCGGAGCGGCGCTGCTCGCGCGAGGCGCGTCGCAACTCGTCCGGTGTTTCCAGGGTGAGCAGTGGCATGATGGCGGCTCAGCAGCCGTAGCGCTCCCGGATCTCTTGGGCCAGGCCTTCCGGCGAGGAATACGTCTCCTGCTCGGAGGGGAACTCACCGTCGCGAACGTCCTGCTGGAACTGCTGCACGGCAGTGGCGATCTGCGCGCCCAGGTCGGCATAGCGGCGCACGAAGCGCGGTGGTGACTCGGTCAGCCCCAGCAAGTCGTGCAGCACCAGAACCTGGCCGTCGCAGTGCGGGCCGGCGCCGATGCCGAACGTGGGGCACGGCACCTCCCGGGTCACGGCCCGGGCCAGCTCCGCAGGGATGCCCTCCAGCACCAGCGCGAAGATCCCGGCGTCGGCCAGGGCGCGTGCATCCTCCATGATCTCGTGGGCGCGCTGGCCGGTGCGGCCCTGCATGCGGAACCCGCCCATGCGGTGAAACGATTGCGGCGTCAGTCCCAGATGTCCCATCACCGGGATCTCGGCATCCAGCACCGCCCGGATGGCGTCCAGCCGCTTGCGTCCGCCCTCCATCTTGACGCTGGCGGCGCCGGCCTCCTGCACGAAACGCCCGGCGTTGCGCACCGCCTGGGCCGGACTCTCATGGTAGGACAGGAACGGCATGTCGCCGGTGACCAGAGCCCGGGACGCGCCACGCGTCACCGCCCGGGTGTGATGGATCATCTCATCCATGGTCACCGGCAGCGTGGTATCCCGTCCGAGGACCACCATGCCCAGCGAGTCGCCCACCAGGATCACGTCGATGCCGCTGGCATCCAGGATGCGGGCGGTGGGGGTGTCATAAGCCGTCAGCATGGCCAAGCGCTCGCCGCGTCGCTTGCGTGCAGCCAGTTCAGGGGCGGTGACCCTGCGCGAGGCAGGGGCGGGATGGTGGGTGCTCATCGGTGACTCCTCTCTCCCCACCGCGTCGGGTTGGGGGATGGATGGCCGGATGGCGCGGCAATGTTACGGCGGTACGGGGGGGCTGCGCAGGCCTCGGCGGCCGTCCAGGTCGAAAGGCTACTTCGATCCCAGCGGCACGAAGTACTGCGTTCCCCCTTCCATACCCTGGATCTGCTGGATCAACTCCTCCAGGTCGTCGCTCCGGTTGACGAAGTCGATCTCCGACGTGTTGATCACCAGGAGCGGTGTCTCATCATAATGGAAGAAGAAGTAATTGTATGCCCGGTTCACCTCGGCCATGTAGCTCTCCGCGATATCCCGCTCCACATCACGACTTCGGCGGCGTATCCGGTCCAGCAGCACCTGGGTGGAGGCCTGCAGGTAGATCACCAGGTCGGGCTTGGGGACCTTCTCCTCCAGGACCGGGAAGAGCTTCTCGTAGATCATCAGCTCATCATCGCTCAAGTTCAAGTAAGCAAAGATCTTGTCCTTGGCGAAGATGTAGTCGCACAGCATCATCTGATCGAACAGGTCGGGCTGTGCCAGGCCCTGGTGCTGCCGGAACCGGCTCAGAAGGAAGAACAGCTGGCACTGGAAGGAGGAGCCCGGCCGATCCTGGTAGAAGTCCGCCAGAAACGGGTTCTCCACCTCCTCCTTGATGGTCCTGGCGTCGAAGCGCTGCGCCAGCAGTTCCACCAGGCTGGATTTGCCCACGCCGATGGCGCCTTCGACCGCGATGAATTTGAACTTCATTGAGTTTGATTCCCGGACTGAACCGGCATCCTAACCGAAGGCCGGGGGGGGATTCAACCTGGAGGCCCGACCGGGCCTCCAAGGCAGCGGGAGCGGGGATCCGTGCCATTCCACGACGGATCCGTCCTCACAGCGCGCCAGCAGCTCGGCCACCGAGGCACCGGTGGCGGGGTGGACCTGGTCCGGGGCCAGCTGCGCCAGCGGGACCAGGACGAAGCGCCGCTGCGGAAAGCGCGGGTGAGGCACCTGGAGCCCGGGTTCGTCAGCGGTCAAGTCGCGGTAGAGCAGCAGATCGATGTCCAGGGTGCGGGGCCCCCAGCGCTCTCCCCGGGGGCGGGGTCCACGGTGGTGCTCCACCTGCTGAGCCGCCTGCAGCAGCGCCCTGGGCTCGAGGGCGGTCTCCACCTCCAGCACCAGGTTGAGGAAGTCGTCCTGCGGCGGGCCCCCCACCGGCTCTGCCCGGTAGAGCGGGGAACAGGCCACCGGGCGCACGCCCGCAGCGTCGAGGCCGCGCAGGCCGGCCAGCAGGTGCGCGCGGCGATCCCCCAGATTGGAGCCCAGCGAAAGGTAGATGCCTGCTTGGGAATCCATGGGAACCGCCCGTCCGGTTTGCGTTTGCGTGGCCACGTATTATATATAAACGTCCCCTTTCACCCGGATCCTCCAGGGGAGAAACCCATGGCAGCCGCGAAGAAGAAGACCGCCGCCAAGAAGAAGACCACGGCGAAGAAGCCGGCAGCCAAGAAGGCCCCGGCGAAGAAGAAGGCCCCTGCGAAGAAGAAGGCCCCTGCGAAGAAGAAAGCGCCGGCCAAGAAGAAGCCGCCGGCCAAGAAGAAAGCGCCGGCGAAGAAGGCCCCGCCCAGGAAGCCCGCCGCGAAGAGGCGCGCGCCGCCCGCCGCGAAGAAGGCCGCGCCCGAGACGGCGGCCCCCCGGAAGCCCGAGCCCCCGCGGCGCAAGGCAGGCGCCCCCGGCTTCGGTATCTCGCCCACTTACCTCGCCGCCCTCCCCGAGTACGAGAAGGGGATGGCGCTGCTGCAGCAGCGTGAGTTCAGCCAGGCCGAGGCGCAGTTCAAGAGCATGGTCGAGTCCTTTCCCGGTGTGAACCATCTGGTGGACCGGGCACGCACGTACATCAACCTGTGCCGGAAGCAGCGCGAAGAGGCCCGCACCCTGGACGGGTTCGACGACTTCTACAACCACGGTGTCTATCTGGGCAACCGCGGTGACTACGCTGAGGCGCTGCTCTACCTGAACAAGGCACTGCAGCTGCAGCCGGACAATCCCAACGTCCACTACTCCGTTGCTTCCGTGCTGTGCCTGCAGGGGGAGCGCGACGGTGCGCTGGAGTCCCTGCGGCGTGCCGTGGAGCTTGATCAGTCCACACGGATCTACGCGAAGAACGATCCGGACTTCCAGCCCTTGCACGGCGATCCGGAGTTCGCCCAACTGGTGGGCGTGGCGGAAGGCCAGACGGTCGGATGATGCCCTGCGCCGGCGCCGTCCACAGCGCGCCGCCCTCGTGACCGCTCCCCGACGGCGTCCGGTGCAAGTGGTCATCCTGGCTGCCGGCCAGGGCAAGCGCATGAAGTCCGCCACCGCAAAGGTGCTTCATCCGCTCGCCGGCCGTCCGATGATCTGCCACACGCTGGCGGCAGCCGCCGGCCTCCGGCCGCAGCGCATCGTCCTGGTGGTGGGGGTTCAATCGAAATCCGTGCAGGAAACGGTACGGGCCGAGGCTCGCCGGCTGGGGCTGCGTCCGGCGCAGGTGTCGTTCGCGCTGCAGCGCCGCCAGCTGGGCACCGGGCATGCCTTCCTGCAGGCCGAGAAGGCCCTGGGCGCCGCTCGCGGTGACGTGGTCGTGCTCTCCGGTGACGTGCCGGCCGTTCGGGCGGACAGCTTGCGCCGTATGCTGCGCCGCCACCGTTCGGCGCGAGCCCAGGCCACCATCATGACGGCCGTCCTGCCGGACAGCGCCGGCTATGGCCGGATGGTGCGGGACGCGGGCGGCAAGCGCATCGAGCGCATCGTGGAGCACGCCGACGCCACCCCGGCCGAGCGCGCCATCCACGAGGTGAACTGCGGCATCTATGTGGTGGAGCGCAAGCTGGCCTTCGATGCGGTGCGCGCCAGCAAGCGATCCAACCGCCAGGGCGAGTACTACCTCACGGATCTCGTGCACGTCCTCCGCCGGAACGGCCACAAGGTCATCGCTCACGTCCATCCGGACCCGGAGGAGGTGAAGGGCGTCAACGACCGCCGCGACCTGGCCCGTGCCGGCGGCCTGCTGCGGCGGCGCGTGCTGGATGGGCTCATGGCGAAGGGGGTGACCGTCGTGGATCCGCAGCACACCTATGTGGAGGCGCCGGTGGTGGTGGGGCGGGACACCATCCTGCACCCGGGGGTGACGCTGGAGGGCGTCACCCGGATCGGCAGGGCGTGTGAGATCCGCCCCGGCAGCCGCATCGTGGATTCTTCCCTGGGCGATGGATGCGAGATCCTCGACCACTGCCTGCTGGAGGAGTCCCGCCTGGGCAGGAACGTCCGCGTCGGCCCCATGGCCCACCTGCGGCCGGGCTCGCGTCTGCTGGACGAGGTGCGCATCGGCAACTTCGTGGAGATCAAGAAGGCCACGTTGGGCCGTGGCAGCAAGGCGAACCACTTGACGTATCTGGGCGACGCCCTGGTGGGGCCGAGGGTGAACGTGGGCGCCGGAACCATCACCTGCAATTACGACGGCACGCACAAGCATCGCACCATCATCGGCGAGGGCGTGTTCATCGGCTCCGACTCGCAGCTGGTGGCGCCGGTCAAGGTGGGCAAGGGCGCCTATATCGCCGCGGGCTCCACCATCACCGCTGATGTTCCCGCAGGGGCGTTGGGTGTGGCCCGCAGCCGCCAGAGCAACAAGATTGGCTGGGTAAAGAACCGCCGCAAGCGGACCCAGCGCGGCAAGGACTGACGTATGTGCGGGATCGTCGGATACATCGGGGACCAGAATGTGGTGCAAGTGCTGATGGAGGGGCTGCGCCGCCTGGAATACCGCGGCTACGACTCCGCCGGCATCGCCCTGGTGCGGGACGGCGCGCTGCACGTGCGGCGCAGTCCCGGCAAGTTGAAGTTGCTGGAACAAGTGCTGGTGGAGGATCCGGTGGAGGGGCTATTCGGCATCGGCCATACCCGCTGGGCCACGCACGGGCGACCCACCGAGGAGAATGCCCACCCGCACCGCGACTGCACCGGCAACATCACGCTGGTGCACAACGGCATCATCGAGAACTACCTGGAGTTGAAGGAGCGCCTGCAGGCCGAGGGGCACCGCTTCCTCACCGAGACCGACACCGAGGTCATCGCTCATCTTGTGGAGTCGAACTACGACGGTGACCTGGAGGCGGCCATGCTCAAGGCATTGCCCCAGCTGCGCGGCATCTACGCCCTGGTGGCGCTGTCCACCCAGGAGGAGAACAAGATCGTCGGTGCGCGGCTGGGCCCGCCGCTGGTGGTGGGGGTGGGGGAGAACGAGTACTTCGTGGCTTCCGACATCCCGGCCATCCTGCATCACACCCGCGACGTTTTCTTCCTGGACGATCGTGAGATGGTGACGCTCACCCGTGACGGCGTGCGGCTGGTGAACTATGACGGCCAGGAGGTGCAACGCGAGGCGCAGCGCATCAACTGGGATCCCATCATGGCCGAGAAGGGTGGCTACAAGCATTTCATGCTCAAGGAGATCTACGAGCAGCCCGTGGCGGTGCGCGACACACTGGCCGGTCGTTTCTCCCTGGATAGCGGCCAGGTGTTCCTGGACGAGATCGGTATCGCAGATGACGTCCTGCGCGACATCCGCAAGATCTACCTCGTGGCCTGCGGGACTTCGTGGCACGCCTCGTTGGTGGGCAAGTTCCTCATCGAGGAGATGGTGCGCATCCCGGTGGAGGTGGACATCGGCTCGGAGTTCCGCTACCGCGATCCGTTGGTGGGGGAGGACTCCCTGACCGTGGTCATCTCCCAGTCGGGCGAGACCGCCGATACGCTGGCGGCACTGCGCGAGGCCAAGGCCAAGGGGTCCGCCACGCTGGCCATCTGCAACGTCATGGGGAGCATGGTGACGCGGGAGGCCGACGGTACGCTCTATACCCACGCGGGACCGGAGATTGGCGTGGCCTCCACCAAGGCGTTCACCGCGCAACTGGTGGCCCTGGATCTGCTGGCGCTGCACCTGGGGAGCGTACGCGGCACGTTGAGCAACGATCAGGTGCGCGACCATCTGCAGGAGCTCACCCGGATCCCCAGCCACATGGAGAAGGCCCTGTTGCAGGACCCGGCCATCGAGGAACTGTCCAAGCACTTCTCCCACGTCAACGACTTCCTTTACCTGGGCCGCGGCATCAACTATCCCATCGCGCTGGAAGGGGCGTTGAAGCTCAAGGAGATCTCCTACATCCATGCCGAGGGTTATCCCGCCGGCGAGATGAAGCATGGCCCCATCGCCCTCATTGACCCGGACATGCCGGTGGTGGCGCTGGCGCCGGACCACCCGTCGTACGAGAAGATGCTGAGCAACATGGAGGAGGCAAAGGCCCGGGACGCCATCCTCCTGGCGGTGGCCACCGAGGGCAACGAAGAGATCACCCGGCTGGCCGACCACACGCTGTTCATCCCGGCTTCGGACCCCTGCCTCACGCCCCTGGTCCTGGTGATTCCGCTGCAGCTGTTGGCCTACCACATCGCCCTGCGCCGTGGCTGCGACGTGGACCAGCCGCGCAACCTGGCCAAGAGTGTTACGGTTGAATAAGGTTCGGGGTCAGTCCTCCTGTAACCTGCACAGCTCAAGCGAATCGAACGAAAGGCCTGACCCCGGTCATTATGAAAGAGAACGTCAACGAACAGCAGCGTGAAGCCATCACGCACTTCGAGGGGCCGCTCCTGGTGCTGGCCGGGGCCGGGTCCGGGAAGACCCGCGTCATCACGCAGCGACTGGCGCACCTGATCCGGGAACGCGACGTCGCACCGCACCAGATCACGGCGCTGACGTTCACCAACAAGGCCGCCGGGGAGATGCGCGAGCGCGTGGCCTCGCTCATGGACAGCGACCATTGCGGCGCCTGGGTGTCCACGTTCCACTCGTTGTGCCTGCGAACCCTGCGCCTGGAAGCCGAGCGGGTGGGCTACCGGCCGGGCTTTGTGGTCTACGACCGTGCCGATCAGCTGGCCACGGTGCGCATCGCCATGGAGGAGGTGGAGGTCTCCACGGAGAACCATCCGCCACGCCAGATCCTGGGCCGTATCTCCCGGGCCAAGAACGCCCTGCAGCGTCCGGACCAGTTCCGTGCCGCCCATCGAGACTACGTGGGAACTTCGGTGGGCAAGGTCTACGAGCGCTATCAGGAGAAGCTCAAGGCGTCCAACGCCATGGACTTCGACGACCTGATCATGCAGACCATCCGGCTGTTCACCGAGCATCCGGATGTGCTGGAACGCTTCCAGCGCCAGGCGTGGTTCCTGATGGTGGACGAGTACCAGGACACCAACCATTCGCAGTACCGCCTGATCCGTTTCCTGTCCAAGCGCACCAACAACGTGTGCGTGGTGGGTGACGAGGACCAATCCATCTTCGCGTTCCGCGGCAGTGACTACCGCAACATCCTGCGATTCGAGAAGGATTTTCCCGGCGCCCGGGTGATCAAGCTGGAACGCAACTACCGTTCCACGGGGCACATACTCGAGGCGGCATCCTCCGTGGTGTCCTGTAACCAGGAGCGCATCGGCAAGGCGCTGTACACCGAGAACCCACGGGGCGACAAGATCCGTGTCTGCCGCCTGTACAGCGACCGCGACGAGTCCGAGTGGGTGAGCGGGCAGCTGGCGGCACTGCGGCGGCAGCGGGACCTGTCCGACGCCGCCATCCTCTACCGCACCAACGCCCAATCGCGTCTGATGGAGGAAGCACTGCTGCAACGCGGCATCCCCTACCGTATCTTCGGTGCTCTGCGGTTCTACGACCGCAAGGAGATCAAGGACATCCTGGCCTACCTGCGCGTCCTGGCCAACCCGGACGATGACCAGAACCTGCTGCGCATCCTCAACGTGCCGGCCCGCGGCATCGGCAAGACCACCGTGGAGGTCACGCGCAAGGTGGCGCTGGAGCATCATCGCCCGCTGCTGGAATCGCTCCAGGTTGCCCTGGAGATGGGCCTGGTGGGGGCGCGCGCGGCCAGCGCGCTGCGGCGCTTCACCGATCTCATCGAGGAGCTGCGCGGCGAGGTGCGCGCCCTGCCCCCGGACGCCCTGGTGCGCGAGGTGGTGCGCCGCACCGGCTACGACGAGTTCGTGCAGAAAGAAGGTCCGGAACGCGGCCGCGCGCGCCTGGAGAACCTGGAGCAGCTGGTCACCGCCGCCGCCGAGTTCGGCGAGGCCGGCGGGCCGGGTCTGGTGGAGTTCCTGGACCGGGTGGCGCTGGTCTCCGACGCCGATGTCTCCGACGGGGACTCCGGCGTGGCGCTGATGACCATGCACACCGCCAAGGGACTGGAGTTCCCCGTGGTGTACGTCGTTGGCATGGAGGATGGCCTGCTGCCTCACAGCCGCTCGGTGGAGAGCCCGTCGGACCTGGAGGAGGAGCGCCGCCTGCTCTACGTCGCCATGACCCGGGCGCGGGAACAGCTGTGCCTGACCTCTGCGTGCGTGCGCCGGGTGTTCGGCGCCGAGACCGCGGTGGAGCCGTCGCGCTTCCTGGACGAGATCCCCTCCGAAGTGGTGGAGGAACTGCGCCCCGGAGCCTCCAGAGCCTATGATGCGGACGAAGCGCAGCCGCCGGGCCGGCGCAAGAAGCAGGCGCTGGACTTCCAGGCCATCATGGAAAAGGGCTTGGCGCGGCGCGAGCTCACCTACGAGTACGACGAGGCCCCGGACTACAGCCCCGGCGCCCGGGTCTACCACGCGCGCTACGGCGAGGGGAAGATCCTCAGCCGCGAGGGCGAGGGCGATGGGCTCAAGCTCACCGTCTCGTTCTCCGGGCATCGTCCCAAGAAGTTCCTGGCCCGCTACGCCAACCTGCAGCCCGCCTGAACGATCCTGAAACTCCCGTCAGCACAGGGTTTACGTTGTTGTTGATCGCGACCCTCGAAGTGCGTAGACTCGTTCGACCCCTGGGGAGCATCTCGACTCTCCTGTGAACGGAGGCACCATGACCCAGCGTCACGTGTTCGGCATTACCGTTGCGATCCTGATGGCTGTCCTTGCCTCACCGGCCCAGGCGGTGATCACCGCCGAGACCATCGAGTTCGAGGCTTATTTGGGCCAGTACACCCCCGAGCCGGGAGTTATCCTCGACGATGCAACCACCATCGGGATTCGCGTGGGCTACAACATCACGCAGCGATTCAACGTCACCGGACAGCTGGGCTTCGTCAGCACGGACGGAAACCAGAAGGCGAAGAAATTCCGGATGAATCCGCCCGCGGGTCCCCGGCTCTTTGGGACGGCTGAGGTCGATGTCGATCTGGTCGTCACCGACGTCTCTTTCCTGTGGAACATTCGACCGAACAGGAAACGCGTCTTCACCCTGTACGCCGGGCCGGGTTACGCATTCAGGTCGGCGGATATCGAGCATGACCGTGGAACAGGCAAGACGTTTGACGATCTGGACGATCTGGACGAGGATTCCTTCACGTTCCACGCCGGCATCGGCTTCAAGTGGGACATGACGGACAGTTTCTACCTGCGCCTTGCCAGCCGTGTCCGCTGGTTCGACAAGGATCTGAACGATGGGACCGATCGCGAGCTCACCTTCGGAGTGGGCTGGAAGTTCGGCGGCTAGGTTGCCATGAAGGCGTCCTTCCTCCGGCTCCTGCTGACGGCCCTGCTGCTCGCGCTGTTCGGCGTGACGCTGGCGGCCGCCGAGTACCGCGTCATCCTGCGCGACGGTTCCTGGCTGCGCGCGCAGAGCAAGCCCGTGGTGAAGGACGGTCAGGCGCGCATCCGCCTCCTGGCCGGGCAGCTCGCGCTCGTTCCGGAGAGCCAGGTCAACTGGCCGGCCAGCGAGAGCTGGAACCGCCGCCGGCCCAGCGCAGTGGTTGTATCGGAGGGCACCCTGCCCACCCCTGCCAAGCCGGTGCCGGCCACCATCCACATGGTGCGCGATCCCAACGCACCGGCGATAACGACCGCGGCGCCCGCAGCGCCGGCCGAGGCTGCGGCCGAGGTCCAGCCACCTCCTGCCGAACGGACCCCGGCAGCGAAGCAGCAGGATGCGCAACTGCGCCGGCGCATCCGAGGGTTCGATGAGCAGCTCACCGGCCTGCGTGACCGGAAGGCGGATCTGGAGGCGCGCGCGCGCAGCGCCATCCAGCTGGACGACGCCGCCAAGCTGCGCGCTCAGGCACAGGAGGTGCAGCGCCAGATCCAGGCCGCGCGCGCCGCGCAGAGCCGGTTGATCCTGCAGCTCTCCGGACGCAAGCCCTAAACCTCGACCTCACCGCCCTTTCCCCGTGTGTCCACAATCCCGACACGGCGAAAGTGCGCGTGGCCGGTGCCCCGGGGGCGACCTATGTTCAACAGCGAGGTGTGTCTGCATTCCGGCCACCCGGGCCGAGATGTGTCCGGAGTCCTCCATGCGCGCCGATGAAACCACCAGCGCCCTGTCCCCGGCGCTGCCGCTGACCGGTCTCTCCGTGCGGGCGAAGATCCTGCTCACGTTCGTCCTCATCGCCATCGTGATGGGGGGGATCCTGGCCCTGGTGTGGCACGGTAAGGGGGAGATCGACTGGGTCAGCCGCAGGATCGTGGAAGAACATCTGCAGGCGGTGAGCGTGGTCAAGGCACTCGAGCTCGCCATCATGACCCAGGATCATGCCGTCAGCCGCTACCTCCTGTCAGATGACCCGCGCTGGCTGGAGGCCGGCGATGCGGAGCGCAGTCGCATCACCCGGGCGCTGCTGCGCTGCCGCACCATGTCGGACACCCACGGCGAGCTGGATGTTCTGGAGGAGCTCGAGAAGCTTCTGGACCGGCACCGAAGGAGCATGGATGAAGTGCTGCGCGCCCACAGGGAGGGAGGGCTGGATGGGCCGGAGGCCAACCGGCTTCGCCGCGAGTCCGGCCTGCTGGCGGAGATCTTGCGGCAGAGCGAATCGTTCCTGTCCATCCATCAGGGTCTACTGGAGCGCAACCAGGCCGAGGCCCAACGCGTGGCCGATCGCTATCGCAAGCTCGAGTACGCCACCCTGGGGCTGGCGCTGCTGGCCACCCTGTCCGTGGTGCTCGTGCTGCGCTCCACCGTGCTGGCGCCCATCCGCAGCCTGGCCGAGGGAGCGCGCCAGTTCGGCCGCGGCCAGCTCGATCACCGCGTTCCTGTGCACGGAACTGACGAGTTCGGCCGGCTGAGCCGCACGTTCAACGAGATGGCCGCGGCGCTGCAGCGCGAACGCGGGCGACTCACCGAGATGAGCATGACCGACGAGCTCACCCGCCTGAGGAATTTTCGCCACTTCGCGTCGCGTCTGGAGGAGGAGATCCGGCGCGCCGAGCGCTACGGCCACCCTCTGGCGCTGGTGCTGTTCGACATCGACCACTTCAAGCTCTACAACGACACTCACGGACATCCGGCGGGCAACGAGGTGCTGCGCGTCATCGGCCGCCTGCTGCGCGACAACGCCCGCCAGACCGACCTGCTGGCGCGCTATGGAGGCGAGGAGTTCGTGGCCATCCTCCCCGAGACCACCAAGCAGGACACCTTGCAGCTGGCCGAGAAGATGTGCCGGCTCATCGAGCTGCACAAGTTCCCCGGCGAGGAGCAGCAGCCCGGCGGCCGCCTGACGGTGAGCGCCGGCGTGGCGGCGGTGCCCGAGGATCTGGCCCACTCACCCCTGCTGCTGGACGCCGCCGATCGTGCCCTCTACGCCGCCAAGGCCGCCGGCCGCAACCGCGTCGTGGCCTATTCCCCGGAGATGGGCCTGCCCCGCCGCGACCACACCGTCCGCCATCGCACTGGTTAGTGCCCGGCCCACCTCTATATTTCCCGGAAGGCCTGGGCGGCGGCTTCGATGGTGGCGTCGATGTCGGCCTCCGTGTGGGCAGAGGAGACGAACAGCGCCTCGAACTGTGAGGGAGCCAGGTAGATGCCGCGCTTCAGCAGGGCGTGGAACCATGCGGCGTAGCGCGCGGTGTCGCAGCGGGCGGCGCCGTCCCAGTCCACCACGGGACCCTCGGTGAAGAAGGTGCACATCATGGCGCCGACGCGGGTGTGGTACGTGGGGACGCCGGCCTCCCTCGCAGCCGCGGCCAGGCCCCGGGCCAGCTGCGCCGACCTCTCCTCCAGGCCGTCGTAGAACCCGGGCTCCTCGGTGAGCGCCAGGGTTTCCAGCCCGGCGCGCATGGCCAGCGGATTACCCGACAGCGTACCCGCCTGGTAGACCGCGCCCTGGGGTGCCACCTGGTCCATGAGAACGGCCTTGCCGCCGTAGGCCCCCACCGGCAGTCCGCCGCCGAGGATCTTCCCCAGCGTGGTCAGGTCGGGATCGATGCCGTAGAGCGCCTGGGCGCCGCCGGCATGCACGCGGAACCCGGTCATGACCTCATCCAGGATGAACACCACGCCCTGTCTCGAGGTGAGATCTCGCACGCCGGCCAGGTATCCGTCGGCAGGAGGGATGACGCCCATGTTGCCGGCGATGGCCTCGAGGATCACGCAGGCTATCTCCGCCCCGCGCGCCTCGAGCACCTGCTCCAGGGCTTCGAGGGAGTTGAACGGCACCACCAACGTCTGTGCCGCCACCTGGTCCGGAACTCCGGGCGATCCCGGAATGGCGAGGGTGGCCATGCCGGACCCGGCCTGGATGAGCAGCGCGTCCACGTGGCCGTGGTAGCAGCCCTGCACCTTCACCACCAGGTCGCGGCCGGTGGCGCCCCGGGCCAGCCTGATGGCCGACAGTGTGGCCTCGGTGCCGGAGTTGACCATGCGCACCTTCTCCACCGAGGCCACGCGCTCGACGACCTTGCGCGCCAGCTGCACCTCCAGCTCGCACGGCGCGCCGAACGACGTACCCTGTGCGGCGGTCTCCTGCAGCGCCTGCACCACGCGCGGGTGCGCGTGGCCGGCGATGAGTGGCCCCCACGAGCCCAGATAGTCGATGTAGCGGTTGCCGTCCACGTCCCAGACGTGGGCACCGGCGCCGCGGGCCAGGAACGGCGGCCGGCCTCCCACCGCCTGGAACGCCCGCACCGGCGAGTTCACCCCGCCCGGGATCAGGCGCAGCGCCTCCTCCATGAGTTCCCCGGAACGGTGAGTCTTCATCCCTGCAGGTATTCCGCCGCCTCGGTGGCGAAGTAGGTGAGGAGGATCCCGGCGCCGGCACGCCGGATGGAGGTGAGCGACTCCAGCACCACCTTGCGCCGGTCGAGCCAGCCGCGCTCCACCGCCGCAACGATCATGGAGAACTCGCCGCTCACCTGGTAGGCAGCCACCGGCAGTGAGAACTCCTGTCGCGCGGCATGGATGATGTCCAGGTACGGCATGGCAGGTTTGACCATGATGATGTCGGCGCCCTCGGCCACGTCCAGGGCCATCTCCCGCAGCGCCTCCCGGGCGTTGGCAGGGTCCATCTGATAGCTGCGCCGGTCGCCGAACTGCGGCGCCGACTCCGCCGCCTCGCGGAACGGGCCGTAAAACCCCGAGGCGTACTTGGCGGCGTACGACAGGATCGGTGTGTCCGGATAGCCCTCCTGATCCAGTCCGCCTCTGATGGCCGCTACCCGGCCGTCCATCATGTCGGAGGGTGCCACCATGTCGGCGCCGGCCCGGGCGTGCGACACCGCCTGCCGCGCCAACAGCTCCAGCGTGGGGTCGTTGGCCACGTCGCCGTCCTCGATGACGCCGCAGTGCCCGTGGTCGGTGTACTCGCACATGCACACGTCGGTGATCACCACCAGATCCGGTGAGGTCTCCTTCACCGCGCGCACCGCTTGCTGCACCACGCCCTCGTCGGAGAACGAAGACGATCCGGTGGCATCCTTGGTCTCCGGGATCCCGAAGAGGATGATGCCGCCCACGCCGCGGGCATGGGCCCTGGCGGCCTCCTTCGCGATCTCGTCCACCGACAGCTGGAAATTCCCCGGCATGGAGGAGATCTCGCGCCGCTCGCCGCGCCCGGGGCGCACGAACAGCGGCAGGATGAACCCGGACGGATCCAGCCGGGTCTCACGCACCATGCTGCGCAGGGACGCGCTACGACGCAGGCGGCGCATGCGCAGCTCGGGGAATTCCATGGACTACTATTCCTCCGTTTCGTCTTCGTCACCGAAGAAGAAGTAATCGGCGCAGAGCTGCGAGCAGAAATGCTTGCCGCCCTTGTTCGTGCCACAGCCCTCGCAGGCCTGCTTGTGGCAGATGGGGCACCGGCGCAGGTCGTGCTGGCTGAAGTCCTTCTCACAGAAGACGCATTGCACGGGACATTCCTCCTGGCAAGGCCGCATTATACCGCAACCGTTCTTGACTCTCGCTCCCCCGGAAGGCTAAGATGCATGGTTCCATGGAGATAGGGGGGCGGTGTAGCTCAGCTGGTTAGAGCACGCGGCTCATATCCGCGGCGTCACAGGTTCGAGTCCTGTCACCGCTACCATTCCACTCTCTCCTCTTCCGGACCCCAACCTTCCATGTCCCTCGAGACGATCTTCCAGCACACAGTGGAGCATCACCGGATGTTCCGCGCCGGCCATCGGGTCGTGGTGGCGGTCTCCGGTGGGCCCGACTCCACGGCACTGCTGCACCTGCTGGTGTCGCTCGCACGTTCCGTGCCAATGGAGCTGCACGTGGCGCACCTGGATCACGGCCTGCGCGGCCAGGACTCCCGGGAGGACCGCCGTTTTGTGGAATCCATGGCACGTGACCTGGGGCTGCCCTGCACGGTGCATGTGCTGGAGGCGCCGGATGGCCACCAGACGGGGCTCTCCGAGGGCCGGGCGCGGGAGCTACGCTACCGCTTCCTGGGTCAGCTGGCTAAGCAGGTGGGCGCGCAGCGCATCGCCACCGGACACACACGGGACGATCAGGCCGAGACCGTGCTGCTGCACCTGGTGCGAGGCGCCGGGACGCGAGGCCTGGCGGGAATCCCGCCGGTGCGGGACCCCTACGTTCGCCCGCTCCTGGAGGCCCCACGGGCGGAGGTGGAGGCGTGGCTGCGCGGCCGGGGAGTCGCCTGGCGCGAGGATGCCAGCAACCACGATCGGAGCTTCGCGCGCAACCGCGTGCGCCACGAGCTTCTGCCCCTGCTGGAGCGCGACTACCGTCCCGGCCTCCGGAGCCGGCTGGCATCCACCGCAGAGCTCCTGCGCGAGGATCAGGAGCTTCTGGAGCAACTGGCCGCGGAGCACTACCGCCGCCTGGGAGAGCCCTGTCCCGGCGGCGTGGCGCTGGACGCCGCCGGCGTGGCGCGCCTGCCGGCAGCCCTGGCCCGACGGGTGCTGCGCCGCGCCTATCGCGAGGCACGTCCCAGCGACTACGCGCCCGGACGCCGGACGGTAGCCGGGCTGCGCGCCATGGCCTCCCAAATCTCTTCAGGGGCAAGGGATTTGCCGGGCGGGCTGGAGGCGCTGCGGGACGGGCCGCGGCTCATCCTGCGGCACCGGCCCGCGCAGGAGCCGGCGAAGCCGTTCCGGACCACCGCGGTGGTCCCCGGCAGCCTGGTCTGGCCGGATGCGGGGATCTCCCTGAAAATGCAGGAAGTTGACAGAGAGGACCTGCGCAGCGATATTAGAGGGGAGAGCCGGGAGATCGCCCACCTCGACCTGGGCCGGACCGGCCGGCATCTGGAGTTGCGCAGCCGCCGGCCGGGAGACGCCTTCTACCCCCTGGGACTTGGGGGCCGCAAGAAACTTCAGGATTTTCTCGTGGATGCGGGAATTCCCCGGCGAGACCGGGACCTCGTCGGGCTGCTCACCGCCGGCGACGAGGTTGCCTGGCTCGTCGGCCATCGCCTGGACGATCGCTTCAAGGTCACCGACGCCACCACGAAGGTTCTGGTGGTGCGACAGGAGAGGGAATGAAAGTCGCCGAAGTCCCCTTCTGGAATACAGAGGAGATTGCCGGCCGCCTGGCGGAGATGGGCAATCGCATCACCGAGGACTACGCCGGGAAACGGATCAGCGTCATCGGTATGCTGCAAGGGTCGTTCATCTTCATGGCGGACCTGGTGCGGCACATCCGCCGGCCGGTGGAGTGCAACTTCATCGATCGCATCACCTCCAACCGGTCGTCGAACTTCACCGAGTTGTTGTTCGCGTCCCGGGCTGAGGTGAAGGGAGCAGACGTGCTACTGGTGCAGGATGTGCTCGACACCGGCGTCATCCTGGCGTACGTGCGCCAGCAGATCGAGGAGCGCGGCGCGCGCTCCATCCGCGTGGCGGCGTTGCTGGACAAGCCGGCGTGCCGGCGCATCGACATCAAGGCCGACTACGTCGGCATGCAGGTGCCAGATCAGTACTTCGTGGGATACGGCCTGGACTGTGGCGGGGCCTTCCGCAATCTGCCGTATCTGACTTACATCACCGAATCGAGCCCGCCACCTGTTTGAGTCCCGGAAGGGGAATCGCTTTGAATGCTCATGTGAAGAACATCCTGTTGTGGGTCTTCCTGTTCATCGTGGCCGTGATGCTCTGGCAGTTGTTCAAGGGACCGACCCAGGGAAGCGACGAGCTCACCTACACCGCATTCATGGAGGCGGTGGACCGCGGCGAAGTGTCCGAGGTCACTCTCAGCGGCTCGGACAGCGGCTACCAGATCGAGGGCAAGTACAAGGAAAAGGACACCCGCGGCCAGGAGAAGACGTTCACATCGTACGCGCCCAACGACGACAACCTGGTGGAGAGCCTACGGGCACAGCACATCGTGATCACGGCCGCCGAACCCGAGAATTCGCCGTACCTGTTCACGTTGTTGAGCTGGGCGCCCATGCTGTTGCTCATCGGCATCTGGGTGTTCTTCATGCGCCAGATGCAGGCCGGTGGCAACCGCGCGATGTCGTTCGGGCGCTCCAAGGCCAAGCTGTCCTCCAGCCAGGGCAAGAAGGTCACGTTCCGCGATGTGGCCGGTGTGGAGGAGGCCAAGGAGGAGTTGCAGGAGATCATCGAGTTCCTCAAGGACCCGCAGAAGTTCCAGAAGCTGGGTGGCAAGATCCCCAAGGGCGTGCTGCTCATGGGAGCGCCAGGGACCGGCAAGACCCTGCTGGCCCGTGCCATCTCCGGCGAGGCCAACGTGCCGTTCTTCTCCATCTCCGGCTCGGATTTCGTGGAGATGTTCGTGGGTGTGGGCGCCAGCCGCGTGCGCGACCTGTTCGAGCAGGGCAAGAAGAACGCGCCGTGCATCGTCTTCATCGACGAGATCGATGCGGTGGGCCGCCACCGCGGTGCCGGTCTGGGCGGCGGCCATGACGAGCGCGAGCAGACGCTGAACCAGTTGCTTGTGGAGATGGACGGATTCGAGACCAACGAAGGCGTCATCCTCATCGCCGCCACCAACCGTCCCGACGTCCTGGACCCGGCGCTTCTGCGCCCCGGGCGTTTTGACCGCCGCGTGGTGGTGGGCCTTCCGGACCTGCGCGGGCGCGAGGCCATCCTGAAGGTGCATACGCGCAAGATCCCGGTGGCAGAGGACGTGGAGTTGCTGGTCCTGGCGCGCGGCACGCCCGGCTTCTCCGGTGCAGACCTGGCCAGCCTGGTGAACGAGGCCGCGCTCACCGCTGCCCGCTACGGCAAGAAGGTCGTGGAGATGGCGGACTTCGAGTACTCGAAGGACAAGGTCCTCATGGGGAGCGAGCGCAAGAGCCTGATCCTCAGCGACGAGGAGAAGCGCAACACCGCGTACCACGAGGCCGGCCACACGCTGGTGGCGTTGCTGCATCCCGACACGGATCCCATCCACAAGGTGACCATCATCCCCCGGGGCATGGCGCTGGGGTTGACGCAGCAGCTGCCCATCGACGAGCGCCACACGCACACCAAGAGCTATCTCGTTGGCCAGCTGGCGGTACTCATGGGCGGTCGCGCGGCCGAGGAGATCTTCCTCGAGCAGTTCAGCACCGGCGCCGGCAACGACATCGAGAAGGCCACCGATCTGGCGCGCAAGATGGTGTGCGAGTGGGGCATGAGCGAGAAGCTGGGCCCCCTCACCTTCGGCAAGAAGCAAGAGCAGATCTTCCTGGGGCGCGAGATCGCCCAGCACTCGGACTACAGCGAAGCAACCGCCATGGAGATCGACAAGGAGGTCCGCAGGCTCGGTGACGAGGCCTATAAGGGGGCGCACCGGCTGGTCTCCGAGAATCGCGACATCCTGGTGCGCATCGCCGAGGCGCTGCTGGAGCGCGAGGTGCTGGACGGACCGGAGGTGGAGATCCTGGTCCAGGGTGGCACACTGCCCACCCGGGAGCCGGAGACGCCGACAACGGACACGCAAGGCCCGGAGCCGGGAGACGAGAAGCCGGCGGCGTCCAAACCGCCCCTGGGGGACTCTGCGCCTCTGGGAGGGCCCCTGAAACAGCCCAGCTAAACCGCTGTTGGAGTACCCGTGGAGCACAACGCGCATCTCATCGACCTGGAGTCCGCCGGCGGACTGGAGTTGGCGGCGCGATCCTCCGGCTTCGGCGATGAGACCGTGCCGGCGGAATCCCTGGCCACTGTGGCCCTGCGCATGGATGCGCTGGACGACGCCCAGGTCGCCTGCTTGCGGCAAGCGGCAGGAGAGGCCTCGTTGCAACCGGTGCTGCAGCCTTGCGCCACGCGCGAGCACGTGCAGCGCCTGTTCCTGGGGGGCGACCGCCGGCGCTTTCACGCGCTGAGCGCAGCGCTGCAGATCCTCGACCCTGCCCTGGCCCCGGAGCTGGATCGCCTGCTGCAGGCGGATGCGCGGCGCCACTGGACGTGGTGCGTGCGCGGCCGCCGGCTGCAGGCGGGGCAGCGGACCCTGGTGATGGGCGTTCTCAATATCACGCCCGATTCCTTCTCCGACGGTGGACGCCACGTGGATCCCGGCCGCGCCGTGGAGCACGGCCTGGAGATGGTGGAGGCCGGCGCCGACCTGGTGGACGTGGGCGGCGAGTCCACCCGCCCGGGGGCCGCGCGTGTCCCGGCAGCCGAGGAGGGCGAGCGCGTGCTGCCGGTGATCCGCGCCCTGGCCCGGCAGAGCGACGTCACCCTCTCCGTGGATACCTCGCGCGCCGCCGTGGCGGCGCAAGCGCTGCAGGCCGGCGCCCGCGTGGTGAACGACATCAGCGCCCTGGGCTTCGACGACGCCATGGCCGATGTGGTGGCGGAGAGCGGCGCCGGCCTGGTCATGATGCACATGCAGGGCACACCGCAGTCCATGCAGCAGGCGCCCGCGTACCACGACGTCCTGGCCGAGGTTCTGTCGCATCTGCGTGAGGCTCTGGATCGTGCCGTGGACGCGGGGGTCACGCCGGAACAGGTGGTGCTGGATCCGGGTATTGGCTTCGGCAAGGGGCTGGAGCACAACCTGACGCTGCTGCGCCACGCCGGCAGCCTGCGGGCTCTGGGCCGGCCCGTGCTGGTGGGGACGTCCCGCAAGACGTTCGTGGGCCAGATCACCGGCCGTCCGGTGGAGCGGCGGCTGGCCGGCAGCCTGGGGTCGCTGGCGGCGGCGGTGACCGCCGGTGCCGCGCTGGTGCGCGTGCATGACGTGGCCGAGACGGTGGATTGCCTGAGCACCCTGCAGGCCATCCGCCGAGGGGAGTGTCCGTGATGGACTGGGGCGTGGTGGAACTCATCCGGCGGTTCCACGACGGTCCGTACGGGTGGATCCTCGTGCCGCTGGACCTCATGGTCCTGGCGTTCATCATCTATCATGTCCTGGTGCTCATCCGCGGCACGCGCGCCGTGCAGATGTTCCTGGGGATCATCTTCCTGGTGTTGTTCTCCTGGGTGGCGAAGGTCACCGGCATGACCACCGTGGAGCGCGTGCTGGACAACATCCTGTTCTACGTCCCGTTCGCCATCATCGTCATCTTCCAGAACACCATCCGGCGGGCCCTGGCGAGCCTCGGCAGTATTCCCCTCCTGGGGCGCTTCGGCCTGGCGCAACCCGTGCGCATCATCGATGAGGTGGCCCTGGCAGCGCAGTCGCTGGCGCAGCGCAAGATCGGCGCCCTCATCGTCATCGAGCGCGAACAGGGCCTGCGTCACTTCGTGGAGAGCGGCATCATGCTGGACGCGGTAGTCTCCTACGACCTGCTGGTGAACATCTTCATCCCCCGTACGCCGCTGCATGACGGAGCGGTGGTCATCGCGGAGGGTCGCATCCGCGCTGCTTCCACGTTCCTGCCCCTCACCACACATCCCTCGCTCAGCAAGGATTTCGGCACTCGCCACCGGGCCGCCATCGGGGTCACCGAGGAAACCGACGCCCTGGCGGTGGTGGTCTCCGAGGAGCGCGGCGAGGTGAGTGTCGCTCTGGAGGGCCGCATCTATCGCGACATGGACGACAAGGCCTTGCGCGCGTTCCTCGCCCGCCACCTCAAGGCGCGTCCCGAGGTCGAGGTGCCGCTCGAGGAGGAGGACGAAGAGGAGCGCCACGAGGGGAACGAAGCCCGCATGAGCGGTGCAGCGGTGAAGGAGGCCCATGAAAGCTAGCTGGACCGCCAATATGATCCTCAAGATCCTGTCGCTTGTGGTCGCCGTTCTCGTCTGGAATTTCTACCGCACCGAGCCCACCTCCACACGAGTCCTGACGGTGCCTCTGCAGTACGGAGACCCGCCGCAACACCTGGCCCTCACCGAGGACCCGCCCACCACCATCCGGCTGCGCCTGCGGGCGCCGGAGGCGACCTTCCGCACTCTGACCGACCGCGGGATCCCCGCACGCATCGATCTTTCGAGCCTCACCACCGGCCAGCAGTTCATTCCCGTGACCGCCAGCAATTTTCAGGTTCCGGTGGGTGCCGAAGTGCTGCGCATCGAGCCGGATCTGGTCTCGCTGCACGTGGAGCGCAAGCAGGAGCGCCCCATCCTCGTGGAGGCCGAGACCATCGGCCAGCCGGCGCCGGGGTACCAGCTGGTGGGCGTCACGCTCACGCCGGAGCGTGTCCGGGTGGAGGGCCCGGAGAGCGCCGTGCGCAAGATCGAGAAGCTGCGCACGGGCTCCATCGACATCACAGGGAGACAGGCCACGTTCAGCGAGGAGGTCTCGGTGGTCACCGAGACGGCAGCCGTGCGCATCTCCCAGGAGGGCTCCACCGTGGCCACCGTGGAGATCCGCGAGATCCCCGAGGAGCGGGGCTTCTTCGACATCCCGGTGGTGGTGGAGAATGCCCCCGGCGAGGCCATCGTGGACCCGCCCCTGCTGGGCGTGTCGCTCATCGGGCCGCCCAGCGCCCTGGAGGAGTTGACCAGCGCGAGCTTCCGCATCATCGTCGACGCCGCGGGCCTGGAGCCGGGTGGAGGGCCGTACCCCCTGACCCCCTCGATTCGCTTCGCCCCTCCCTCCCTGGCGCTGGCCCTGGAGGTCGCCTCCTTCAGCCAGGGGTCCGTGTCGGTGCAGCTTACCGCCTCCGAGTAGCCGGCCCGGCCCCTCGTGTCCCGCTCCTGCAGCCTGCGCCCCATCGGCGTCGCCGACCGTGCCTTCGTGCGTGAGCTGTCGAGTCGTGTGTTCGCGCACTTCGGCGACTATGGCCAGATGCTACCGGGCTGGCTGGACGGGCCGGGAGTGTGGGGCTTCGTGGCACTGGAGTCCGGCCTGCCGGTGGGGTTCACCCTGCTCAGCCTGACCCGGCTGCCGGAGGCCGCGGAAGCTCTTATCCCGGGGCGGGCCCGGCGCGATGTCATCCCGCTGGCCCTGGACCTCATGGCCATCGCCGTGCAGCCGGAGAACCAGCGCGCCGGTGTGGGGCGGACGCTGCTGCAGTCGGCCATCCGGGAGGCGCAGCGTCTGCTGACCAGGGAGGTATGGGTCGTGGCCGTGTCGCTGCTGGTGGGGGAGGAAAACCAGCCGGCGCGCCGTCTGTTCGAGGAACTGGGCTTCGAGCCGCTGCCCGGGCGGGAGTCCTATCCGCGCGGCCAGCCGGCCCTGCGCATGGTGCGCCCCGTGGGCGCCCCGTCTTGACTTTGTACCCCGGCGACATCCAAGCTGGAGCGCATGAATAAACGACTGTTCGGCACCGACGGCATCCGCGGCAGGGCCGGCGAGGTCCCTCTGGACGCCGCCACGGTGCGCCGGGTGGGAAGCGCCCTGGTGGAGATTCTCACGCCGCGCACCGGCGAGCCGCGTATCCTGCTGGGGCGCGACACGCGGGAATCCGGCGAGATGCTGGCCGAGGATCTGGGCCGCGGCATCGCCGCCGCCGGAGGGCATGCGGTGTGCATGGGCGTGGCGCCCACGCCGGCAGTGGCCGCCCTGACGCAGGCCCGTGGTTTCGACGCCGGCGTGGTCATCTCCGCTTCACACAATCCCTACCGCGACAACGGCATCAAGATCCTCTCGGCGGAGGGGTTCAAGCTCCCCGATGAGGAGGAGGCGCGCATCGAGAGCCATGTGCTGGACGGCAGCCTACCCGAACCGGCAGCGGATTCCGCCAGCAGGCTGGAGCATCACCCGGAGCTGGTGAGCGACTATCTGGAGGTCCTGCGGGCTGCGGTGCAGCCGGACTTTTCGCTCGAGGGACTGCGCATCCATCTGGACTGCGCCCATGGCGCCGCGTACGGCATGGCCGCGGACCTGTTCCGCTCGCTGGGCGCACAGGTGGAGGCGCACGGCGTCCACCCCGACGGACGGAACATCAACCTGGACTGTGGCGCGCTGCATCCGCAAAAGCTGGCCGACGCGGTGCGCCATGACGGCGCCGACTTCGGCGTTGCCTTCGACGGTGATGCCGATCGCGCCATCCTGGTGGACCGCAAGGGCCGCATCCTGGACGGCGACTTCGTGCTCTACCGCTCTGCCCTGGACCTGCACCGCCGCGACAAGCTGCGCGGCGACTGCGTGGTGGCCACGGTGATGAGCAACCTGTGGCTGGAGCGCGCCCTGGGTGAGCACGGCATCGAGCTACGCCGTGCCGCCGTGGGCGACAAGTACGTCCTGGAGGAGATGTTGCGCTGCGGTGCCGTGCTGGGTGGCGAGCAGTCCGGCCATATCATCTTCCTGGAGCATGCCACCACCGGTGACGGATTGCTCACGGCTCTCAAGATGGCCGAGAACGTGGTGCGCAACCAGGGCGACCTGGCCGCCTGGAACGATGCGATCCGGCCCTGCCCCCAGGTGCTGATCAACGTGAGCGTATCGTCCCGCCCCGATCTCGCGGCACACCCGTCCGTGGGTCCCGTGATCGCCGGTATCACCCGGGAGCTCGGCGACCGCGGCCGGGTGCTGGTGCGTTACTCCGGCACCGAGAACCTGGCCCGGGTCATGGTAGAGGGCGAGGAGGCCGCCGAGGTCGATCGGGCAGCTCGACGCATCTGCGCTGCCATCGAGGAAGCCATTGGCTGAGGAGTGCCGGGAAGGCACCCTCGCGGCCGGCTGGGACGGCACCCCGCCCGACGGCACCCGGGAGCTCCTGCCCGGCGTCCTGGAGTTCCTGGATCGCTCATCGTTCACGCACGGTGGCAAGGGCTTCCTGGTCACCGGCCCCAAGTACAACCTGATGGTGTACACCCCCGCCTTCACGCCACGCGTACTCAACGCCGTGCGCACCGTTGGCGGCCTGCGCTACCTGTTTCTCAGCCACCGCGATGCGATCGGCGAGATCGCGGATCTGCACCGCGCCACCGGAGGAGCCGTCATCATGCACCGCTCCGAGGCGGATCGGGTGCCCTGCGGTGTGGACCTCGTGTTCGATACCGATTTCGAAGTGGAGCCGGGCGTGACCGTCATCCATACGCCGGGCCATTCACCCGGTTCGTCCTGTTTGCTCGTGCATCGCGGCGACCTGCGAGTCCTGTTCACCGGCGACCACATCCTGCGCCCCGGCGGGCAGGGGGTGCGCCGCCTGCTGGAGCTGGAATTCGATCACATCATCCCGTCCCACGGCGACCGTCCCCTGTTACGCAAGTCCCTGCAGGACTAACTCATCGCATCCTGCTTGCGGTGCTTGAGCTCTATCAGATGATCCCAGGCCTTGCCAAGACGCTCGGAGGCCTCGTCGTCGCCCTTGGGGCGGACGTGGCCGATGCCGTCGAGGGCGAGGTGGACGAGTTCCAGATCCTTGCGGGCGTCGTTCACCAGGGCGTCGGCCATGCCGTTGAACTCTTCCGCCACGTCCTGAAAGTGGTCCTTGCGGCGTAGGCTGACGCGGCTGCGCAGGTCACCGGTGGTCACCCGGTGCAGGTGGTGCTTGATCTTGGACACCGCGCCGGCAGCCTTGTGGGTCTCGAGGATGCTCAGGAAGATGAACAGCGACGCATAGATCAGCGAGAAGACGATGCTGGTGAAGAACCAGCTTGGGGTCATCAGGCTACGCAGCGTGATGGTCTCATTCGCCAGGACGCCATCGGGGCCCGGCTGCAGCATGAAGAAGTGCAGGAAGACCAGGAAGCTCACCGTGCCGATGGCCACGATGGAGGGCACCAGCATGGCGCGCAACTGGAAGGCGGGGTTGATGAGGTAGGTGCGCCGCCGGCCCATCACGGGAATACGGGTGGGGGAGCCGGCCGAAACCACGCGCCCGCTGGGAGGACTCGAAGCACTGTCAAACTGGGTATCGGATCCGGTCATAGCCATCGACACTTCTCCTGAACAGAAAGAGATGGTCGCGATACCCCCTTCGCCAAATCTAGGCACCCGGTGGGCCAGGTCAAGGCACATCGTGTCGTATCCTGCACGCGCCCCCGGGAACCTTCTCCGTGGCATGGGATCTATATACTTCTCATGATGATGCGCCACTCCCGATCGCTGACGCTGGTGCTCCTCCTGGCCGCCACGCCGGCCCTGGCCATCGAGGCCCTGGAGGCGCGCAATCGCTCGTTCCGCCTGCTCACCGAGGGCGCGCGAGACTATGACGCCGGCCGTTACCGTGACGCCGTGGCCAAGCTCGAGGAGGCCACCGGCATCTCCCTCAACTCCTTCCAGGGCTACTACTACCTGGGCCTGTCCTACCATGCCATCCGGCGCTACGAGGATGCGGTGAAGTCCCTGGGCGTGGCGCTGGAGCTCGAGCCCGGCCACTTGCAGTTGCACATCGCCATGGGGGATGCACATCTGAGACTGGGATCGCTGCAGGAAGCCTCGGTGGAGTACAACCGTGCGCTGGAACTGCAGCCGGAATACGCCCCCGCCTTCGACGCCCTGGCGCGTCTCGACGAGGCCCGGGGCAAGGACGCCGACGCCGTGCGCCGGTTCCGCCGCGCCATCGACGTCAACCCCGGTTTCCCGGGCGCCTACCTGCACCTGGGCGATCTGTTCCTGCGCCAGGGAAAGGTGGACCAGGCGGTGGACCTGTTCCTGCAGGCCATCACCGTCCGGCCCGACTTTGCCCGGGCCTTCAACCGGCTGGGCACCGCGTACGCGCACCAGCGCCTGTTCGACGAAGCCATGGCCGCCATCGGCAAGGCGCAGCAGTTGCGCCCGCTGGACGCCTCGCACCCGCTGGCGCTGGGGCAGGTCCTGTTCGAGCTCCACTTGCGGGCCCGGGCCGAGGCAGCCTACCTGGACGCCATCCGCCTGGACCCGGACCTGCTCGAGGCCTACCTGAGCCTCGCGCAGCGCTACCGCGCCGAGCGTCGTTTCGACGAGGCCCTGGAGGTACTGCGCGAGGGCGAGCTGCGGCCGGTGGACGACCCGCTGGGGCTGCGCGCCCTGCGCCGGGCCAGCGCGGCCTACGAGCTCGAGCGCCAGCGCCGCGAGTCCCTCGAGGCGCGCGCCGCCGCCGGCGAGACGCTGTCCCTGGACGAGACATTGCTCTTGGCCCGGGTCTATCGCGATACGGGAGATCCAGCCTCCGCCGCGGATTTGCTGGGTGCCCTGCTCGAGCAGACCCGGGCCGAGTCTGCCGTGCAGTTCGAACAAGGCTACTACCTCCTGGAGGCCGGCCGCTTCCAGCAGGCCGAGGAGATCTTCGCGTTCCTGACCGAGATCGACCCCCGGGCCACCGCCGCACTGGTGAACCTCGGCATTGCCAGCGTCTCCCTGGGCCGGATGGGCGAGGCCGCCGCCGCCTACGAGCGCGCCCTGCGCGTCGACCCGCGCCTGGCCAACGCACTGCTCTACCTGGGCAACGTCTACGTGCGTCTGGGAAAGCACGACAAGGCCATGGAGTCGTACCGGCAGTTCCTGCAGATCCAACAGGGGGGCGCGCACGTGGAGCGCGTCCGCCGCATCCTGGAGATGCTGGAGGAGGAAACCGGATGAGACGCGGGTGGGGAGTGAACGTGCTGCTGCTGCTTTGCCTTGCCGCAGGCCCGGCCCTGGCCCAGGCCGAGCGCGCCCGCGGCAACTTCTCCGTGCAGATCACCAACCCGCCGTCCGGTGACTTCGTCCTCGGCCGCGCCACCGTGACCGCGGAGGTGACCACCGACGAGCCGCGCTTCGTGGCCAAGGTGGAGTTCTACGTGGACGACAGGCTCATCTATATCGACAAGGAGCCGCCCTATGAGATGGTCTACGAGTTCGGCGACGATCCGCGCTCGTTCGTCCTGCGCGCCGATGCCTACCACGTGGACAACGTGGTGGTCTCCGACACGGTGGTCACCCGCCGCCTTGTGATCAACTACGAGCTCGGTGTGGAGCGCGTCATTCTCAATGCCACAGCCACAGACAAGGATGGGTTGGTCCTGCTGGACCTGACCCGGGACGACTTCACCTTGCTGGAGGACAAGGCCACGCAGCAGATCCTCGATTTCTATCTCGAGGAGCGCCCCATCACGCTGGCGCTGATCCTGGATACGTCCGGCAGCATGAACCAGGCCATCGACGGCACCCAGCACGCCGCCGACAGCTTCGTGGACACGCTCAAGGAGGACGACCGCGCCCTGATCATCGACTTCGACTCCAAGGTGTTCCTGCTGCAGAACCTGACCGCGGACAAGGACGCGCTCAAGCGGGCCGTGGACTCCACCTACGCCGACGGCGGCACCGCCATCTACGATGCGCTGCACGCCGCGTTCCGCATCCTGAACCCCGAGGAGGGTCGTAAGGCCATCATCCTGCTCACCGACGGCGACGACAACCAATCGCAGTTCTCGTTCAAGCGCATCCTGGAGACCGCCCGCACGTCGAACGTGGTCATCTACGGCATCGGCCTGGGCTCCGGCCTGCGCACCGGACCGCTGCGGGAGCTGGCCAAGGAGACCGGCGGCCGGGCGTATTTCCCCGGCAGGGTGGGGAAGCTCGCGGCGATCTACGAACAGGTGGCCCGCGAGCTGCGCAGCCAGTACTACCTGACCTATTCCAGCTCCAACAAGGATGCCGAGGGCGCGTACCGCAAGATCACGCTGAAGTCGAACCGCCCGGGAGTGGAGATCCGCACCCGCCGCGGCTATTACGGCGTGCGCCAGTAGCTCTCAGGGGGTGGCGTCGTCCGCGGCATCCGGCTGCCATTCCACCTCGTGCGGGAAGGGCGGCGGCATCGGCACCTCCGCCGGCAGCAGATCGTCCAGCCAGCCGCGAAACGACAGCGGGTAGGGCGGCGCCACCAGCCGCAGGTGGAAGCTCTCCATGGCCGGCAGCGGATGGCGCACCAGGTGCAGCGGGATGAGCCCCGGCGAGCGCGTCGCGATGTCGTAGATTCCCGCCGGCAGGTCGTTCACGACGAAGTGCCCGTCCGGGTCGGTGCGGCCATAGAAGATGTCCTCGGGATGACCCAGACGCCGGAACACCACCGAGCCCTCCAGGACCGGCTGGCCCTCGCCATCCACGAACCGGCCCTCCACGCGGCGCACCAGGCCGGTGAGATCCCCGCCCTCGTCCTGCTGCGCCGTCTCCTGTCCGGCCTCCATCTCGAGATCGATGATGGCCCGGAACGGCGGCTGCACCTGCACCGGCCCCTTCAGCAGCGGGATGAAGCCCTGGCCCTGGGTGCGCACCTGGTAGCGGTCGGTGAGCAGGTTGTCGAAGCCGTAGCGCCCGCGGTCATCGGTGGAGGTGGCGTAGGCCACATGCGGGTTGCTGCGGGGAAGCAGGACGATGGCGATGCCGATGAGCGCGCTGCCATCGGTTCCCACCACCTGGCCGCGGATCTGGCCGCGCCCCCAGGTAGGGTCGGCTCCCGGGGCTTCCGCAGAAACCGCCGGAGCCGCAGCCGCCGCCAGCAGCAGACCGACCACCGACCGTTGGAGGAGCGAACGCAGCATGCAGGGACGATAGCACACTTACCGATCAGTCCGTGTCCGTGTGCTCCAGCGACAGCACCAGTTCGCGCAGGAACAGTTCGGCGTCGGTGACCAGCCCGACGGTCTGCCAGGAGCCGCGGTCCGCCAGCTTGGTGACCACCGCCGGGTTGATGTCCACCGCCACGGTGCGCACGCTGGCCGGCAGCAGGTTGCCGGTGGCGATGGAATGCAGCATGGTGGAGATCATCAGCGCCAACTCCACACCCTGCAACGCCTCCCGCATGCGCTCCTGGCTCTCGATCACATCGGTGAGGACATCGGGCAGGGGACCATCGTCGCGCACCGAACCGCCCAGGACCATGGTGGTGCCGCGCGAGATGGCCTCGAACATGACGCCGCTGGTGAGGATGCCCTGCTCCACGGCCTCCTTCAGCGACCCCGCGGTGCGGATGGCGTTGATGGCGCGCATGTGATGGCGATGCCCGCCCTCCACCGGCAGGCCGCTGCCCAGGTTCACCCCCAGGCTGGTGCCGTAGAGCGCCGCCTCCACATCGTGCACTGCGAGGGCGTTGCCGCCGAACAGGACATCGACGAATCCGTCGCGCACCAGGGAAGCGAGATGCGGCCCCGCCCCGCTGTGAAGGATCGCCGGCCCGGCCACCACGAGGATCTTGCCGCCGCGCTTGTGGATGGTGTGCATCTCCCTGGCAACCTCGCGGATGACCAGCTTCTTGGGTTTCTCGGAGCTGACCGCGCTGTTCATGAAGCTGAAGATCTCGCCGCCGCGCGCGCGCTCCAGCGGCAGCACGCGGATGCCGTTGTGCCTCACGGCCACGGGCTCACCCTTCCGGACCCGGGCCATCGGTCGCGTGCATGCGCGTCCGGCGGCCGGGTCCACCACCACGGCCAGGTCCATCTCGGTGCCGTCCACAGGCACCCATTCACCACCCAGGCGCACCTCGGTGGGAAGGTTGGTGGTGCTATAGAAGTCCGGCGGCAGCGCGCCGTCCCGCGGCGCCGGTTCCGTCTCCACATCCTCCCCCCCCGTGAGCTCCGCGCCCAGCGCCTGCAGCTCATCGAGGATCTCCGTGAGCACCTTGGCGGACGGGGCTGTGACCTGCATCTTCGCAAGGCTGGTCTCGTCCTTGCGCTTGCCCACGTGGATGGTCAGGATCTCGAACTCGCCGCCCCGATCCATGATGAGCTCGAACGCCCGCGGCAACAGCAACGAGTCGATGATGTGACCCTGGAGCTGGACTTCCTCGGTGAATGCTTGCCGCTTGCCCATGTCTGCCGCCCCCGTGCCGTTCCCACGGAGTATTCCCGTGGTGCGTGAGGGTGAATACTAATGAGGAAAACGGCGCGGGGCAAACCCGGCCCGGTCGTGGGCCACCGATTTGTGACGCTTGGTAAGGGCATCTTTGCCGTTGAATCAGACCGCTCCTGGCTCCGCAACCCTTGACCGCCGGCCACTGTGTCGAGTATGTCTCGATCACGCATATCCAAGACAGCGACGGACATTCGAGGGCTTGGCGTGCGGGATGCCCCGATCGATGGGTCAACCGATCTGTGGTCCGTAGCGCCAACCCGGCAGGACGCCAACTGCACCTTCCAGGCCGAGACTCGCCTGAATCCCACCCGGCTCGGACAATTCCTACACTTATCTTGTCTTTGCTACCGTTCCGTCGTCCGCCAGGCTTCTCGTTCTTTCAAAGATGTGATAAACATGAAGCGTAGGGCGTCGGATCGGTAGGCGGATTCTCTTGCCCTGTTCCAGGGTCGAGAGGAAAGGGGGGTGGCATGAATCGGATTCGAAGAGGTTCACGACTGTGGCTTTGCGTCCTGGCGCTGTCTCTTGCAGCACCGACAGGTGCAGCCGCCGCAAATGTCGATCTGAGCACCTGGACCGCACAATCGTACGCTGCGGTCGCCGGCTTCGGATCCGGGGTCTGGACTGTCGCGGGAGATAACCTGAGCGTCTTCCAGAGCGTCAATGGACAGCCGACTCTGTTCTGCAGTGATTTCTCCGCCATCGGCACCGGACTCGAGGGAACCATCGAAGTGCCTCTGGGGGCGGGAGACAATGACTACATCGGTTTTGCGGTCGGGTACAACCTCGGCGACAACACCAACTCCGCCGCCGACTATCTGCTCGTCGACTGGAAGCAGGGAATTCAGTCGTTCAACTTCGGGTCCCCCTCGGACACACCGGGAAGCACTGCGTTCCCCGGACTGGCGGTTTCGCGCGTCTTCGGCATCCCGACGGCCGACGAATTCTGGGGACACGTCAACTTCGATCACGCGTCGTCGGACCTGAGCAACGGATTGACGGAACTCCAGCGCGGAGCCAACCTCGGAAACCAACCCTGGGTCAAGGGAACTCCATACGTTTTCACCATCGAGTACACTACGACGTCCTTGAAGGTCTTCGTCGACGGCATCAAGGAGTTCGACATCGCAGAACCCTTCTGTGAGGTTCCCCCATGTAACCCCGACGGAAGCTTTTGCTTCTACAACTTCTCGCAGGCGAGCGTGGACTACTCGGGCTTCATCGCGGAGCCGCTGTGCGAGGCCGACCCCCGGTCCCAGGGCTACTGGCACCGACAGTGCCTGGGCGCCGGGCTGATCAGCCCGGGCCGCAACGGACGCGGGCCCACCACGGTCCCCGAGCCCGACTTCGAGAAGGACCTCATCCCGGCGGTGGACGCGCTGCTCGAGGCCAGTGTGTTCACCTTTAACACGTGTGAGGACGGCATGGACGCCGACCCGCCCAGTGATGCGTGCGAGAGAGCGCTCAAGCAGTACACGGCGCTACTTCTCAACCGGGAATCGGGACGGATTCAGGACAGCTGCCTCGTCGATCTGGCCGGTTGCGGCGCGGCCGACGTCGGCGAACTCATTGGTGAGCTTGTCGGTCTGATCAATACGATGGACCAGGCAAGTTGCCAGATTGCCGCCGACTGTGCGGACGCGATCAACATCGGGACCGGGCTGGTGGAGTCCGCCGCGGCAACGCCGGCAAGCACGCCGGCCGAGCGCCCGGCACCGATGGAGACCGCCACGGCGCGCAGCGGCTCGGTGCCTCACGAGATTGAGGAGCCGGTGGAGGAGCAGATTGCTGAGAACCTGGAGCCGGCGGTAGCGCAACCCGAGGAAGCTCTGACCCTCCCGGCGACCCGCGTCGTGTCAGTCCCGACCGCCGCCGCCGCTCTGCAGAAGCCGGACGCGGACCGGCTGGCAGGCACAGACGACGACGCGTCGGCCATGCGCCGTCACATAGCGGTCCTGCGCAACGCGTTGGCGCCCGAGCGGGCCGTCGAGGTGTCCACGAGCGCCCTCTTCACGGCGTTGAGTGGTGGCTATGATCTGGAGGTCCGCATCGAGATCGCGACTGCGCTCCTGGAGCGGATCGACGTGGCATACGAGGCGCTTCTGGCCGGCCATCTGCGGGACATCCGCGACGAGGCCAGAGCCTTCGAGAAGGACGGCCTGGCGCGCCAGGCCGAAGAACTGCTGGAGCGGCTGGCAGGGTAGACGCCCTGGCTTCGCTTCGGAGCAAGAACTCGGGGCACCGGTGTCCGACCGCCGGCCACGGTCCGGCGGCGGCACCGGTGAGCCCTGCCCACCAATCCTCGCCTCCGAGGGGCCTGCCCCTCACCACTCCTGACTGCAGAGGGCCAGGAACTCCGGGTCTTCATGCACACAGGCCAGATCCGGATCCCGCGCCGCCCAGACGAAGTCACGGAACCCCACGTCGCAGGCCCGCTTCAGCATGTCCAGCGCCTCGCGCTTGCGACCGAGGAGCCCGAAGGTGCACGCTGCGTTGTAGAGGATGTTCGAGTCGCCCGGCCTCAGGGCGACCGCCATCTCCGTCTGACGGACGGCCTCCTCCTCGCGCTTCATGTCCGCGTACCGACTGGCCAGGAGGATCCGCGCCCGAACGTCGTCCGGCGCCAGCTCCAGCTGGCGTTCCAGGGCGGCCATCTGCTTCTGGCAGAGATCCTCGTACTGTGCTTTCCGGTCGAGGCGGTTGAGCGCGAGGGTATACGGGACGTAGACGTTGTAGTCGTCACCGTTCGCCTCGATGGCCCGGTCCACCAGATCCGCCGCCTCCTCGAAGCGGTCGGAGGCGAACAGCGCCCGTCCCAGGATGTTGTACGCCCCCTCGCAGTCGGGCTTTCTCTCGATGGCCTGCTTGGCGTTGCGGACGGCCTCGTCGTACTGCTTCTCCGCGTAGGACATCCAGGCACGTCCGGTGAGCACTTCGGCCGCCTCGGGATCGAGGGCCAGTGCGCGCTCGCTGGCGGCAAGCCCGCGCTCGATCCACTGAGGATCGTTCTTGCTCAAATCGAAGAGCCTGCCACACACGATGGCCACACCCGCATGCGCTTGGGCGAAGTCCGCGTCGAGCTTGATGGCCTGCTCGAACATCTGGAGTGCGAACTCCAGGTTCTCGCGGCGTGTGTAGCTGCGCCCGCGCAGGAAGTAGTCGTAAGCCTGCAGGTTCTCGGTGGGTTTCTTCTCGATGGTCTCAATCTCCTGAGGCGTCAGCGTGAGCCGCAGCGCCTGGGCGATGCTGCGCGCGATCTCGTCCTGGATCTCGAAGATGTCCTTGATCTCGCGGTCGTAGCGCTCGGCCCAGGCCGAAACCCGCGTCTTGGTCTCCACGAGCTGCGTCGTGATCCGCAGCCGGTCTCCCGCGCGGCGGATGCTGCCCTCCAGGACGTAGGCGGCGTCGAGCTCTTGGCCGACCTCGGGAGCCGTGACCGGCTTGTCACGGAAGGACAGCACCTCGGAACGGGGAAAGACTTTGAGCTGGCGGATCTTCGAGAGCTCGGTGACGATGTCCTCGGTCATGCCGTCCCGGAAGTACTCGTCGTCCTTCGCCCCGCTCAGGTTCTCGAAGTAGAGGACGGCGAGCGACTTCTGCGCCGGCGGCGGGGCCGGCTGCTCGCCGGCCGCAGGAGCCCCCGGGCGCGCCCGGCGAACTGAGCTCCCCGAGTCCTGGTCGCGCTTCATGCGCTTCAGGTCCGTCTTGAGCTCGGTGGCGCTCTGGTATCGCATCTCCGGGTCCTTCTCGAGGGCCTTGCAGACGATCCGATCCAGCTCGGTGGGAACCGCTCGGTTCCGCCGGGACGGCGGAATCGGTGACACGTTGAAGATGGCGTCGAAGACCAGCGCCTCGTTGCTCCCCTCGAAGGCCAGCGCCCCGGTCGCCATCTCGTAGATCACCACCCCGAACGAGAACAGGTCGCTGCGCGGACCCAGCGTTTCTCCCCGGGCCTGCTCCGGGGACATGTACGAGACCGTGCCGATGGTGGAGCCAGGCGTCGTCAGGCCGCCCTGGACCGCCGTCGCCGTTTCCGAGTCGCCGTCCACACCCGCCGGTCGGAGAGGGGCGAGCATCAGCTTGGCCAGACCGAAATCCAGCACCTTGGCCTGCTCGGAAGTGGTCACGAAGACGTTGGCGGGCTTGATGTCGCGGTGTACGATTCCCTTGGCATGAGCGGCCTCGAGAGCCTCCGCGATCTGGATGCCCAGGTCCAGAACGCGCTCGATCTTGAGCGGCTTGCCGCCGATGAAGGTCTTGA
Source organism: uncultured bacterium (assembly GCA_965371955.1). GTDB lineage: Bacteria > Acidobacteriota > Polarisedimenticolia > CBDVAL01 > CBDVAL01 > CBDVAL01. Next base: position 36,087 of record CBDVAL010000004.1, read on the forward strand.
GGGTGTCCCCCTCCAGCAGCTCCATGACCAGGAACGGCTCCCCCTCGTGCTCCGCGACCTCATAGATAGTGCAAATGTGAGGGTGGTTCAGAGCCGCTGCCGATCGGGCCTCCCGCATAAAGCGATCGAGCACGGCCCTGTCGCGGATGGTCTCCACGGGCAGGAACTTCAGCGCGACCGATCGGTTCAGGACGGTGTCCTCGGCACGGTAGACCACCCCCATCCCGCCTGCACCGAGCTTCTCCACCACGCGATAGTGCGACAGCGTCTTACCGATCACGCTCATCTCCGGAGGGAAGGGACGGGCAACCCGCCTCACCGACCCGCTCTTCCCGGCAATTGGAAGCCAAGATTGGAATGGCAGTTCACATTTTCCGGTATCCTACACCGGAATCCAGCACCTCTGTCAAGGCCACGCGCATCCGGCGCGCAGCAGTCCGTTGACCCAGCGACGTGGTCGCCAAGTGGGCCGGCACGCCGCCTACGCCATCCGCGACCTGCGCAAGGCTTGGACGCGTGCAACCTGACCGGTAGGCTCGAGATATTCCAGCACACTGCAAACGCCGTCCGCCGAGAGCCCATAGGACCGGTGGTTTCAATGACTTGCGGCCCACCCGGCATAGCGATATAGTCCCTCCGCTCGTGCCAGGTGGTGCCGCCGAGAGCCTTGGTTGCGGGGGAGTAACTGGAATGATAAGCTCCCGCTTCTCAACGAGTTCAGACATGTGGGCGGATAGCTCAGCTGGTTAGAGCACCTGCCTTACAAGCAAGAAATTGGCCCGGTAGTAACTCTTGCGCAACCGAGAGTTACCGCCGGGCCTTCTTTTTCGTACCGACCAGGTGGACACATTGGACGCCCTGGGACGATGCTACGGCCACCCAGTCGGCCACCTGTTTTCTCGGCGGGCTCCGCCGCCGTGCTCGTGCGTAAGGCCTCGGGTACCCCTCTGGGGAGAACGTGGCGGACGAGGATCGGCGCAGCGTCTAGGGGCCACCAGAGGGAGCACGCCG
>CBDVAL010000005.1:0-33894 GCA_965371955.1 uncultured bacterium
GGATGTCCCGGATGAAACCCATGTCCAGCATTCGATCGGCCTCGTCCAGGACCAGAAAACGAATGTCCCTTGTCATGAGATAGGCGGACTGCATGAAGTCCAGCAGCCGTCCCGGCGTACCCACGACCACCTGCGCACCCTCGCGCAAGGCGGCTCGCTGCGGGCCCAGCGAGGTCCCTCCATACAGCACCACGGTGCTCGCTCCCACGCATGGAGTCAAGCGGTGGAATTCCTGGCCCACCTGGAGCGCCAGTTCCCGGGTCGGGCACACCACCAGCGCCTGTACATTGCCGGTGGCTCGCAGCTGTTCGAGGATGGGGACGAGGAATGCGAGTGTCTTGCCGGTGCCGGTCTGGGCCATGCCCAGGAGATCGCTGCCCTTGAGCAGGACGGGAATGGCCTTCTCCTGGATCGGCGTGCATACCTCATAGCCGCAGGCCTGCAGTCCGCGTTGCAGATCGCTGCGAATGGGCAGATCCGAGAACCGATTGCTCATGCTCGCCGACTCCTCAATGGCGCACGCTTTCCCAGTAGGACGAGAACTCGAATTCCGGACTGTTGTCCGATGTATGACAGGAGAGGCACTGGGACCGGCCGGTCTTCCCGTAGGAGAGGCTGGGGTCCTCCAGGTGCGCTCCGGCAGGCCCGTGGCATTGCTCACACTGCACGTCGGCGAACTCCGGCGTCGCGGTGAAGTTCTGGAAACCGTTGCCCGTCTGGAAGCCGGTCACGTGGCACTTGACGCACAGCGGGTTGTATTCCTGCCCGGCATCGATGAGGGTCTGAATGGCGTGCTGGTGCCCGCTGCGCTGCCACACCTGGAAGGCATCCCCGTGACAGCCCTGGCAGGATTCGGCTCCGACGTAGCGCGACTTCGCCGGCAAGTTGGTAGCCACCTGTACGGGATTCTCATCGGCCAGCTTGCGGTAATGCTCATTGATGCGGGCGTTGCCCGCGTTCTCCAGGGCCTCCATGGTGGGCTCACCGGGATAGCGCCGGTCGAGGAACAGATGGCTGGCGACATGGCTCACCACCCGGCCCTGCCCGAGGAACAACCGTACCTCTCCCAGGCGCTTACCCTGGCTGCCCGCATAGAGCACCCGGGTGGCGGGCGAGACCGCCTGGTTGTCCGAGATCGTCTCGCCGTGCCCCGCCAGCACCAGATCGATGCCCGGGACTTGTCGCAGAAGCCTGTTGACCGCGATGGAGTTCATGTTGGTGAGCAAGATGACCGCGTCGGTCTCACGTGCCAGCGAGGGAACCAGCTTCGCCGCCGTGGGGATGGGCGGCGCGATGATCACCTTCTTGCCGTCCTTGGTTGACTCCAGGAACGTGGGACGCTCCTTCGCCAACCCCAGGATCCCCACCTTCAGGGGCACCGACCCACGCCAGGCGTCCGGCGGCAGGGTCACGACGGTGTACGGCGGCAAGATGCTGCGCCCGCCCTCCTGGAACACGATGTTCGCGGAGATCAGTGGAAACCTGGCCAGCTTGGCCACTTTCAGGAAGCGGGCCAGCCCGGCGATCATCTCGCGGTCGGTGACGTTTGCAGCCGCATAGCCCAGACGGTTCATGCCCTCGATGAGCGTCTCCGTCTGCAACTGGCCCGCCATGCTGGCATCGCCGGAAAACGAACCACTGTCCAGCCAGAGGATGGGGGCGGATGGGAAGGAACTGCGGAACAACCGGATGTAGGCGGCCCGCCGGGCCAGCCCCCCTGCCGGGTTACGTGGTCAGCCACAGGGTTGATAGTATCCGCGCACCTCGGACGAGTAGAGCAGCTCGATATCGGGAGCAGGCCCCCCGGCCACCAGCGGCGGGGGCGGTACGTTGGGACGGCGCTGAATAATCGGCTCGGCCTCGAAAGTCAGCTCCGGCGGCTCCTGCTGCGCACCGCCGGGCAGGGCAGTTGCCCACAGGACCGCTGCGCCAAGAAGACTCCATGAGAGGACGAACCGGGTGCGTTTCATCAAGACAGGCCAGTCGAAAGAAGATGCAGTGCGTTTCCAAACATGCCAGTATACCTGTGGGATCTGCCCGTTTCAACCAGCCGGGAGAAGGAATGATCACTACGGCGTTGCCGCCCCTGCTTCTCGCCTCCGCCTCACCGCGACGCCGGGATCTGTTGCACGCATTGGGACTCGATTTTCAGGTTCAGACCCCCGGCATCGACGAGGACCCGAGCCCCGACGAGGGCGCGGCGAGCCTGGTGCAGCGGCTGGCCCTGGCGAAGGCCACCCGCTGTCGCGAGAGTCATCCGCGCGCCCTCGTTCTGGCTGCCGACACCGTGGTGGTGGTGGAGGGGTCCGCCGGTGAGGAGCTGCTGGGTAAGCCCACGGATCCGGCGGCAGCCCGCTCCATGCTGCGCCGGCTGTCAGGCCGGCAGCACCTGGTGTTGACGGGGATGGCACTGGCAGGCCCGGAGGGCGTGACAGCACAGCAACTGGCGCGAACGCAGGTCACCTTCCTGCGTCTGAGCGACGCCCTCATCGACTGGTACGTGTCCACCGGCGAGGCGTACGACAAGGCCGGCGCGTACGGGGTCCAGGGCTGCGCTGCGTTGTTCGTATCCAGGTTGGAGGGGTCGTGGACCAACGTCGTGGGCTTGCCACTTGACCTGCTGGAGATACTGTTTCGCGATGCCGGCCACGACTTCACCCGCTACCTTGTCGCCGGCGGCTAGGCTTCCAGACACTAGGAGTCCGCTTCCGAGCGCCATCGGAGCACCGGACGGCGGGCTGCTGCCGCCTCGTCCAGCCGTCCTACCGGCATGGAGGTCGGCGCATTGCGCACCAGCTCCGGCGCCTCGCGTGCCTCACGGGCAATGGCCTCCATGGCGTCCACGAACCGGTCGAGTTCCCGTCGCCCCTCTGTCTCGGTGGGCTCGATCATGATCGCCCCCTTCACCACCAGCGGGAAATAGATGGTGGGAGCGTGAAAGTCGTAGTCCATCAAACGCTTGGCCAGGTCCATGGTGCTGACCCCATGCTCCTGCAGCTTGCTGTCGGAGAACACCACCTCATGCAGCGTGGGCGTGGAGTACGGCAGATGGTAGGTCCCCTCCAGCCTCTTGCGCAGGTAGTTCGCATGGACCACGGCCAGCTCGGTGTTGCGGCGTAGCCCCGAGGCACCCAGGCTCAGAATGTACGCGTAGGCACGGATCATCATGCCGAACTGTCCATGAAACGTGGCCACCCGTCCGATGCTGCGCGGCCTCTCTTCATCCAGATCGAAGCTGTCCCCCTCGCGCATCACACGGGGCCCGGGCAGGAAGGGTTCCAGCTCGGCCGTCACGGCCACGGCGCCGGAGCCGGGGCCGCCCCCTCCATGAGGTGTCGAGAAGGTCTTGTGCAGGTTCAGGTGCATCACATCCACACCCACGTCACCCGGTCGATGCACGCCCACCAACGCGTTCATGTTCGCGCCGTCCATGTACACCAGCCCACCGCCGCCATGCACCGTGCGGCAGATCTCCTCGATGCTATTCTCGAAGATGCCCAGCGTGTTGGGATTGGTCAGCATCACGCCGGCCACATCCTCTCCCATGCGTGCCTGCAGGGCGCCCAGGTCCATCCTCCCCTCGGCATTGGAGGCGATGGTCGCCACCTGGTCGCCGGAAAGGCGCGCGGTGGCGGGGTTGGTCCCGTGCGGGGAATCGGGTATCTGTATCACCTTGGGGCGTTCGCCGCGCTCCTGCAGCACGGCCCGCATCATCATCACGCCGGTGAGTTCCCCGGCGGCCCCGGCGGGAGGCTGCAGCGTTACCGCGGCCATGCCGGTGATGCTGCAGAGCATCTGCTCGAGCTCGAACATCAGGGCGAGGGAGCCCTGGCAATCGCCCGCAGACGCGGCAGGGTGACTGCCCGCGAGGCCGGGCAAACGCGCAGCGTTCTCGTTGAAGCGCGGGTTGTACTTCATGGTGCAGGAGCCCAGCGGGAACAGGCCGAGATCGATGGCGTAGTTCCAGCGTGAGAGGCGCGTGAAGTGGCGCACCACGTCCACCTCGCTGAGCTCGGGAAAGTCCACGATCTCCCTACGCAGCAGGTGCTGTTCGATCCCGGCGCTGCCGACGTCCGGCACCTCGGTTCCCGGCAAGGACATCCCGACCGTCCCCGGGCTCGAGATCTCGAACAGCAGCAATTCCCGCTCCTGGGGTGGGCCGGTGGGCGGCGACGTCATTCCACCCCCCTGCCGGCGCCCTGTTCCAGCGCGGCGGCCAGCTTTTCCACGTCGGCTTTCCGGGTCATCTCGGTAACGCACACCAGCATGCAGTCGCCCAGGTCCGGATGATGACGTCCCAGCGGCAATCCGCCCAGAATCCCCTGCGATGCCAGCCAGCGCCCGTAGGCCTCTGCATCACCGGGCAACCGGAGGACGAACTCATTGAACGTGGGAGCCGAGTAGGGCAGCGAGAAACCGTCCAGCCCACCCAGACGCGCACGGGCATGGGTCGCCAGGTCGAGATTGCGTTGTGCCACCTGCCTCAGCCCGATCTTGCCCATCAGCGCCATGTAGATGGTGGCGGCCAGGGCGCACAGGCCCTGGTTGGTGCAGATGTTCGACGTGGCCCGCTCGCGCCGGATGTGCTGTTCCCGGGTGGACAGGGTCAATGCATAACCCCGCCTGCCCTCGGCGTCGTGGGCCTCGCCGGCGAGCCGCCCGGGCATCTGGCGCACGTAGCGCTCGCGAGTGGCCATCAGGCCCAGATAGGGGCCGCCGTGGGAGATGGGAAGCCCCAGGGACTGCCCCTCCCCCACAACAATGTCGGCTCCAAAATGTCCCGGCCCGTGCAGCAGGCCGAGGGAGAGGGCCTCCACCACGCTGACCACGAACAGCGCTCCGGATTCATGTACGGCCCCTGCCAGCGCCTCGAGATCCTCCACGCATCCAACAAAGTTCGGCGACTGGACGGCTACAGCGGCCACGTCCCCATCCACCACTTGGCACAGTGCGTCCACGTCGGTGCGGCCACTCGCATCCAGGCCCACCTCCTCGATGGTGAGCTCGGCATGCTGCGCCAGCGTACGCACCACTTCGCGGTAGTGCGGATGAATGCCACCCGAGAGCAGAATCTTGTTGCGACGCTTCACCCGCCGCGCCATGAACATCCCCTCTGCCAGCGCCGTGGCGCCGTCATAGAGCGATGCATTGGCCACATCCATCTCGGTGAGCTGTGCGATGAGGGTCTGGAACTCGAAGATTGCCTGCAGCGTCCCCTGGCTGAACTCCGCCTGGTAGGGGGTGTACGCCGTCAGGAATTCGCCGCGCAGCAACAGATGGTCCACCACAGCAGGCACGAAGTGGTAATAGGCGCCGGCTCCGAGAAACGACGGCCGCTCCCCTACCGGATGGTTGCGCGCTGCCAGTTCCTGCAACCGCCATCCCAGTTCCATCTCCGACAACGGCTGTGGCAGATCCAGTTCCCGGCGAATCCTGGTCCCCTGGGGAAGCGAGGCGAATAACGATTCCACGTCGGCCACGCCGATGATCTGCAGCATTTCCCGCAGGGACGAGTCGCTGGTGGAATGGTAGCGCACGTCAGTCCGCCGCCTCCTGCAGGAAGCTCTGGTAGCCCTTGGCATCCAGGAGGTTCTTGACCTCTTCGGGGTTCGACATGCGGATCTTCACCAGCCACCCTTCGCCGTACGGATCCCGGTTGACCACGGCCGAACGGTCCGGATCCGCGGCGAGGGACTCGTTGACCTCCAGCACCTCGCCGGCCACCGGCGCGTAGATCTCGGAGACCGCCTTCACCGACTCCACGGTCCCCAGTTCCTCCCCGGCCTTGAGCTCTCTGCCGGTCTCGGGGAACTCCAGATAGACGATGTCTCCCAGAGCCTTCTGGGCGTAGTCGGTGATCCCCAACGTGACCTCGACTCCATCGACACGCAGCCACTCGTGATCCTTGCTGTAGTACAGCGCCTCTGGCACCATGGATTCCTCCTGCGGCTACCGGCGGGGGCGCCGGTAGAATGGAGTCTTGACCACCTTCGCGCGCAACCGACGACCCCGCACGTCCACTTCCACCTCGGTGTCGACGCGGCTACTACCGCTGGGCAGATAGGCACGCGCAATATTCTTCTTCAAGAACGGGGCGAACGACCCGCTGGTCACCTCTCCCCGCGCTTCACCATCAATCACCACCACATGCCCATTGCGCGCGATGCCGCGGTCGATCATCTCCAATCCACGCTGGCGGCGCGAAAGCCCGGCCTGTTTTTGCCGCAGCAGAGCATCCTTGCCGATGAAATCGCCGGCGTCCCAGCGCACGATGAAGCCCAGGCCGGCCTCCAGGGCGTTGGTCTCCCGGGTCATGTCATTGCCATGCAGAAGTAATCCCGCCTCCAGTCGCAGTGTATCGCGCGCTCCCAATCCCACCGGCACGAGCCCTGCCGCCTTGCCGCACTCCATCAGGGCATTCCACACGGTCACGCCATCCGCGCTGGCGGTGAGGATCTCGAAGCCATCCTCCCCGGTGTATCCGGTGCGCGCGACCACCACGTCGGTCCCCGCCAGGGACATCTCGGCGAACGCGAAGGACCGCAGCGAGGAGAGGTCATCACGGATCATCCCGCCCAGAATAGCGCCGGCCCGCGGGCCCTGCAGCGCCAGCAGGGCGTAGTCCGCGCTGTCGTCGCGGATCTCGCAGTCCGACCCGGCCGCTCGCATCCATTCGAGATCGGTGGTGGTGTTGGACGCGTTGACCACGGCGAGAAAACGCTCATCGCCCCTGCGGTAGACGATGAGGTCGTCGATGACGCCTCCCGTCTCATCAAGCATGGCGGTGTACTGCGCCTGACCCGGGCGCAGCGCTTGCACATCGTTACAGGTCAGACGCTGCAAGGACGCCAGTGCACCGGGCCCCTGCAGTTCGATCTCGCCCATGTGACTGACGTCGAACAGACCGGCCGCCGTACGCACCGCATTGTGCTCTGCGATGACGCCCGCGTATTGGACCGGCAAGTCCCAGCCGGAAAACGGAACCATGCGCGCGCCCGAGGCGACATGGACGTCATGCAGAGGGGTGGAGCGCAGGATTCCTGACTCGTTCATGAATCTTTCCCGGGAGGTCAAAAGGGTGCGAAAAAGTAGCACACCGTGGAGAAACGTGTCAAGAAATATCCTGCCGCGCCTTGCACTTCCGCGCCGGAGCTTCATATTTTAGCGAGGTGCAGTCCCGCGGCTCATCCAGGGTGTGCCTGGAAATGGTCATGACCCGCGAGACCCGGCCCCAGGGAGCGCGATGAACTCACCCGAAGAATATGTCAGGAACTGTCCCCGCTGCCTGGCCGAATACGACGCGTTGCAGGCAGCATGGTGCTCCTGCGACCCCCTCCCCAGCAAGGTGTGCCCGTTCTGCCTCAGCTGCCTGTGCGAGACCTCCGGCGAGTGCGAGATGTTCTGGGCCTTGGCGCCGCCCTGCCTCCTGGAGGAGGCCGAGCGCCTGAAGAATTGCCACATGCGGTTGGGCGACCTGATGCTGCAGGCCGGCGTGATCACCGACGAGCAGCTGGCTCGCGGACTGAAGCGACAGAAGGAGACCGGGACTCGCTTCGGCGAGGCCCTGGTCGCCTTGAACATCCTCAGCCAGGAGACCATCGACGAGTTCCTCAGGATGCAGGAGAGGGTGTCCACTTTTGACCTGTCACGCGTCCTCGTGGATCTGCATCTGGTCCAGCAGCTGGGCGTGGACTTTTGCCTCGGCAAGGGCATCCTTCCGCTGCAAAAGGAGAGCTTCCAGGGGCGCACCTTGCTGACGCTGGTGATGGCGGATCCCGCCGATCAGGCCACCCTGGAACGGGTGCAACAGACCGCCGACTGCCATGTGCTGCCCGGGAGGGCGTCGGAGCAGGAAATCCTCGCCGTCCTCAAGGCGCAGATCCCGAACTAGAGGCCCGGCCGGAAATGCCGCACCACGGCCCGGTGCAGCGACTCCACGGTGTAGTCCTGCGGCAGGACCGTCACCTGGAGCCCCCCCCGTGTCGCGGTCCCGGCGGTGATGGGTCCGATACAGGCCACCACCGTCCTTGCCATCAGCTCCTGCACCTGCCCTGACCCCACCGACTGGATGAAGTTGTCCACCGTGGATGACGAGGTGAACGTCACCAGGTCCACTCTCTCCTCGAAAGCATCCTGCAACCGCCGGCCGGTCCCTGGAGGGATGATGCTGCGGTAGACCGGCACCACGTCCACCGTGGCTCCCATCCGGCGCAGCCGGTCGGGGAGCACGGCTCGTGCCTTCAACGCCCGGGGTAGCAGGACGCGCAACCCTTCCAGACCTGCCGGCCTGGCTGCTACCACCGCGTCCACCACGCCTTCTGCGCGGTACTCCTCCGGGACTATCTGCACGTCGAAGCCGCGCGAGCGCAGCACCTCCGCGGTGGCAGGTCCGATGGCCACCAGTTGGAGTCCACCGAGATCCTCCTCGGCGTGCCCTTGCACCTGCATGCGCCCCAGGAGGCGCTGCACACCGTTGGCGCTGGTGAAGATGACCATGTCGTAGCTGCTCAGGCAGCCCAGGGCCGCGTCCACGGTGGTCCATTCCTCGGGCTCGACGATCTCCACGGTGGGCACCGCCACCACGTCTGCGCCGGAACTCTGCAGCAGCTGACACAGGGTTGCTGCCTGCGCCCGGGGCCGGGTCACCAGCGCGCGCACATCGCGGAGTGGACGGCCCTGGCTCATGTCGCTCGCCCGGGCCCCGCTGCGTCCTCCCTCAGCAGAGCACCACCCCCCCGGTCCAGGATCTTCCGCCCTAGCCCTGTCCCCAACTCCTCCGGGCGCGCTCCATCGCCCCGGATCTCGTCACGAATCAATGCCGTGCCATCCGCGCGTCCCACCATCCCCATCAAGTGAAGCCGGCCGTTCTGCAGCCGGGCAAACCCCGCGATGGGGACCCGGCAACCTCCGCCCAGCGCCCCCAGGAACGCGCGTTCCGCGACTACCGCCGCCGCCGTGGCCTCGTCCTGCAGCGTGCGGGCCGCCTCCAACGCCTCTGGATGATCGCCCCGCACTTCGATCCCCAGAGCGCCCTGTCCCACCGCCGGAGTGCATACCTCGACCGGCAGGGGAACATGCGGAACCTCCAGGCCCAGCCGCGCGAGCCCGGCGGCCGCCAGCACCACCGCATCGTAGCGCCCCTCCTGGAGGCGGCGCACTCGCGTGTCCACGTTGCCCCGCAGGGGCTCGATGGTCAGGTCGGGCCTGTGCGACAGGAGTTGCGCGGCGCGCCGTGGAGCTCCGGTGCCCACCCGCGCGCCCGGCTCCAGATCGTCCAGCCCACGGCCGTCGGTGGTGACCAGCGCATCCCGGGGATCCGCCCGCTCGGTAATGGCGGCAAGAGACAGCCCCGGCGGCAGCGATTCCGGCAGGTCCTTCATGCTGTGAACCGCCAGATCGATACGCCGCGACTGCAGGGCCTCCTCGATCTCCTTGACGAAGAAGCCCTTGCCCGGAAGCTGATCAAAGGGAATGTTCACCGCCTCGTCACCCTGGGTGCGGATCACCTGGATCACGATCTCCACACCGGGCATCGTCTTGCCGAGGGCCTCCTGCACCCAGCCCGCCTGCCACAGCGCCAGCTTGCTCCCCCGGCTGCCCACGACCAAGCGCATCAGCCCGTCTCCTCTCGCTTGCCCACCGATGGCTCCCCTTCATCCGGCCCCATGACGGGCGTGCTGTCCGCTTCCTTGCTATCCGCCAGGCCGAAGAGTTCGCGGATCATGTCCACGCCGCCGATCCCATCCACCGACCCCGCCTGTTGCTTGAGAAACCGGATGGGGCGGTGCAATACCTTGTTGATCAATGTCGTGGTGAGCTCCACCACCAGCTTGCGATGCTCCGGCTGCAGATGACGAAGGCGTGCGTCGAAACGCGTCAGTTCGGACTCCCGCACCCGATGCAACTCGTCCCGCAGGGCGACGATGGTTGGAGCCACCTCCTGGGAACGACACCAGGAGAGGAAGGACTCCGCCTCGGCCTCCACCATCTTCTCGGCCTCCTCTGCCGCCATCCTGCGCTTCTTCAGCCCGGCATCGACCACATGCCGCAGATCATCCACGTCATACAGGTAGATATTGTCTATGTTGTTCACCGAAGGATCGATATCCCGGGGCACCGCGATGTCGATGATGATCTCGACGGCATCCTCGTGGCTCAGGACGACCTCCGGCGCGCTGGTGGAGGAGATCAGGATGTCCACATTCTCCAGACACTCGCGCAGACGCTCGTAGCGCACCGCTTCCCCATGGAAGGCGCGCGCCAGTTCCTCCGCTCGGTTGTACGTCCGGTTGACCACATAGATGCTGCTCACGCCGTGCGAGACCAGGTGCCGTGCCGCCAGCTCTGCGGTCTCGCCGGCTCCCAGGATCAATACCGACTTGTCGCGCAGCTTGCCGAAGATCTGGTGGGCCAGCTGAACCGCGGCAAACGATACCGACACCGGGTTGCGCCCGATATTCGATTCAGTTCGTACCCTCTTCGCCACCGAGAACGAGCGTTCCAAGAGCCGACTGAGAAAGGGGCCCAGGGATCCTGCCTCCTGGGCGACATGATAGGCGGCCTTGACCTGGCCCAGGATCTGCGGCTCTCCCAGGATCATCGAGTCAAGCCCCACACCAAGCCGGAAGAGGTGGCGGATCGCATCCTTGTCGCGATAGACGTAGATGCGCCGGTCCAGTTCCTCCTGAGAGAAGGAACGCTCCCGGGCCAGGAACTCCAAAACCGCAAGAACAGCACGGTCCTGGTCCTGGTGTGCGTCGACCAGGACCTCGGTGCGGTTGCACGTGGACATCAGCAGCGCCTCGTCGATGGCATCACTGGCAACCAGGCGCCGCAGCGCCTCCGGCACCTTCTCCGGCGGGAAGTAGAGCCGCTCGCGAACCTTCAGATCGGCGCTACGGTGGCTGGCCCCCACCACCACCAGCTTCATAGCGTGAGCCCGAGCACACGTGCGAGCACCGCAAGGAAAGCCACGATGGTCAGATACGCCGCCTTGCGGCCACGCCAGCCTCGAACCAGGCGGGCAAACAGGATCACCGCAAGAATGCTCCACGACAGCAGGGCGAACGTCTCCATGCCGCTGGACAGCCAGTAGAACGCCCGGGCGTTGGCGCTCCACACCGCCCCCGTGATGATGGCCAGGGTCAGCAGCGGAAATCCCCACAACAGGGCGAGGTGGCCGATCTGGTCGCAACTCACCAGGGACGGCAGGCGGCGCAGGATGCGGCCCGGTCGCTTGGATTTCAAGCGGCGCTCCTGGACCAGGTAGAGAATGCTCGCCCCGAACCCCAGGAAGATGGCCGCAACCCCCAGCGTGGCCACGCCGATGTGGAAGAAGCGTAGTCCCGGCTGCACTTCTTCGGGGACCGCGACGGCGGCCCGCGGTAGGTAGTTGGAGATCAGCTCGAGCACCACCGCCAGGGGCAACATGATGACGCCGAGCACTTCCAGGCGGTATACGAAGGCCGCGATGAGGTAGGCGAACACCACCGCCAGCGCCAGGAACGAGATGCGCTCCGGTGTCGATTCCAGCGGCACGCTACCGCGCAGCCACCAGGACCGGACGAACGACACCAGATCCAGCGCCAGACCGGGTGCAGTTGCCAGGGGGAGCCAGCGCAGAAGGCGCTGCTTGGCTGCGAGGACAGCGGTGAAGGCCAGCACCACGCCGAGCAGGTAAAAGCCCAGCGCCAGCCGTAACAATAGCAAGTCAAGATCCACGTGGGTCTCCACCGAGAGGCCGGGAGGGAGCCTTGGCAGTGGAAGTGTACTACCACCTCGACCGGCTCTCAAGCTTGTGCTTGCCAGGCCCGGACCGGCGTGATCAGTGATACCGGATGGGCCTCAGGGGTGCCACTCGCCGCTATCCCGGTGGAAGAAACGGATGCGCATGCGGGCCGTGGCGCCGAACAGCACCAGCGCCGCCAGGCGTCCTTCGCGGTCGGTGAGATACACCGTCCCCGGCGTGACACGGCCCAGCGGCGAGAAGGACACGATATCGGAGCGGCCGAAGCGGATGGGGTCTTCACCCTCGTTCAGCCAGCCCCGTGAAGGCGGAATCCGCGGGATCGGATCGCCTGCAGGCAGGCCGAAGCGCACCCCGGGACGGCCCTGCTGCGGACGGTAGATACTGCCGCTGGGCGCATCCCTCCCCGTGACGATGTCTGCAGTGCGGATCCCGTCGGAGTCGCCGTCCACATAGGTCACCACGCGCCAGTCTGCTCCCTCTCGCTCGAATCGCAGGCCCACCGACGCATGGCCGGCAACGGCACGCCAGCGCGCCGCCATCATGCGGCGCGACAGTTCCACCACCGCGGAACGCAGCCGGGCGCGGCCCAGCCCTTCCCGGATGGGGCCCACGCCGATCCCAGCCACAAGCCCGAGGAGCACCACTACCACCAGAACCTCCAGCAGCGAGAGCCCCGCGCTGGAGGCCCGGCCGAGGATGGGGTGAGGAGTCCTCATCGTCCCCCCCACCCCCCGGGATGTCACTTGCCGGTCTTTTTGCCCACCGTCACCAGATCCTTCAACAGCTCGAACTTCTTCTCTCCGATGCCGCGCACGTTCATAAGATCCTCGACGCGCTGGAACGGTCCGAGCTTCTCGCGGTACTCCAGAATCTGGGCGGCGAGATACGGCCCCACACCGGGAAGCGACTCCAGCTCCTCCTGGTCGGCGTGGTTCAGGTCCACCTTCGGCAGCCCCTGCGCCAGGGCAGCGGGGATGACAAGAGAAACAACGAGAAGCGACAACAGCACAAACGGCGCGATGCCGTGACGTGAACTCCGATGGGAATGCATTGCTACCTCCTTGATTGAGATTGCCGGCCACCGGCCGGCGCTATGAATGAGGGCCGGGCGTTCTTCCTCCATCCGGCCCGTTCGGACGGCTCGAGAGAAGCCCGGCCCAACCCTTGCTGACGGTGTCCGCTCCTGTCTGGACCTCCTTTCTGTTGCTCGAAGCGCGTCCGGCCCCGGGTAACACCCAGGGCCCCGGACCCGCAGGTTGTGGATACCGCCGGGCGCGAGGAACGATGCCTGTGAGAGAGGGCTGGTAGCCGGCAAGGCCCCCGCCACCCGGCAGCATGGGAATCTCAGTTGAAGGTGTTCTTGCTGTGCACTGTGGACGCCGACCTGCGGATGCCGCGCAGCCTGCCTCCGGCCAGGGCCGTGAGGCGCCGCTCCAGCGCCGCCGAACTACCCATGAAGAAGACGAAGCCGTTGTCCAGCGCCTCGAGGCGGTAGGCGCGTTCCTGAGTCAGGCGGAAACGTCGCGAACCGATGGTCAACTCCAGCTCCTCGCCGAGCAGAACATCGAGGATCCAGCGCGCCACGCGGGACGACGAACGAGGACAGGCTCCATCCGCATGTGCCGGCGTGCCGTCGCTTCGTTCCCTGCTCTCTACCATCACCACCTCCACTCCGTGGGCCATGCCATGGGCACAGAGAGCAAGCGTGATGCCAGCACGAGGGCGGGCGTCGGGAAGGGCTACAAGTTGGGGAAAACAGGCGGGTTGGGCGCGGAAGGACGGGTGGCGTGCTGCCACCGGGTACGGTCACCGGCAACCACCGTTCGCGCCCTGTGATCGTACACGAACGGTGGCGCCAACACTCGGACGAGCTAGCTCATTGCTCGAAGTGCTTCATGATGTCGAAGGAGATCACCACACCCATGAGGGTTACCAGGAAGATGAACCCCACCACCATGATGCGCTCCTTGACCTGCATAGTCAGGTCGCGCCGCAGGATGCCCTCGATGAGCAACACGAAGACATGCCCCCCGTCCAGCACCGGAATGGGCAAGAGGTTGAAGATGCCCAGGTTCAGGCTGATGAAGGCCATCAGCCCCAGGTAGACCTGGGCGCCCGCGCGGGCCGCCTGCTCGCTGAACTTGTAGATATCGATGGGGCCGGACATGGACCGGAGGGATAACTTCAGGGTCAACAGCTTGCGCAAGGAAGTGAACAGCAGGCCCGTCTCTCGCCGGCAGCGCTTCAAACTGGCCAGCAGCGCAGGGCCGACACCATATTCGATCAGCTCCTGCTCCCAACCCAGTCCCACGCCGATCCATCCCTCACCGTCCTTGTCCGCGGGTACCACGGTGATGGCAACCGGAGTCTTGTCACGTAGCATGACGAGCTCCACGGGCCTACCCACGCTCGCTCCGATGCGCTCCTTGATGGTCAGGGCGTTGTCCCGCGCGCCTCCATACAGACGTTCCCCATCGATGCTCAGGACGAGGTCATCAGGCTGCAGCCCGGCTCTCTCCGCAGGCGAACCCTCCTCGACCAGCACGAACACGATGGGGATGTTTTCGCCGATGCCCAGGTAACCCATGCGATAGCGCTCCATCGGGTCACCATGCGGCGGGATTCCGATACGTACCGGAAACACCAGCTCCTCCCCGTCGCGGAGCACACGGACGTCCATGTCGGTGTTGGGGTTCAGGCGCACCTGGCTGATGTACTCATCCCAGTCCGGCACCTCCGCATCACCCATGGCCACGATGATGTCTCCAGGCCGGATGCCCGCCTCGGCCGCAGGCGACGCTTCCCGCACGCTCCCCACCACCGCGGGGTCGCGCCGGAAAGCCGGTTCCTCGATGCCGGAGATGAACATGCCCCAGTAGATGAACACCGCCAGCAGCAGGTTCATCACGGCGCCCATCACAAGGACCGTGAAGCGAACCGGTTTGGAGCGGGACAGGAACTCCTCGCCACTGCCGGAGAGTTCCTCATCGGGATTCTCGCCCATCATCTTCACGTAGCCGCCCAGCGGGATGGCGGAGATGCGGTAGTCGGTGTGGCCACGCTTCCACCCCACCATGCGCGGCCCGAAGCCCAGTGAAAATACCTGCACCCGGATGCCGAACAGCTTCGCCACGATGAAATGCCCGAACTCGTGGATGAAGATCAATGGGCCCAGGAGCAGGAGGAACGCGAAGATACCTAGCGGGCTCACTACCCTTGTCTCCCTTCCAGCGACCGGCGGGCGCGCTGCCGCGCGCTACCGTCCGCGTGTGCAATCTCCTCCAGGCTGGAGGCCTTGCCACCCGGATGGCTCTGCAACACTTCGTCCACCACTTCGGCGATACCCGGAAAAGGCAGCTGTCCGTCCAGAAAACCCGCCACCGCCACCTCGTTGGCGGCGTTGAGGGCCACCGGAGCCAGCTCCGCCTCGTTCAGCGCGCGGTACGCCAGATCCAAGCATGGAAACTTCTCCCGGTCCACCTCCTCGAACTCCAGCGGCCCGCGGCTCACCAGATCCAGGCCGGGCATGTTCGTCTTGCCGCGCTCCGGGTAGCTGAGAGCATACTGAATGGGGTGCTTCATGTCGTTGACACCCATCTGTGCCATTACCGATCCATCCACGAACTCCACCATGGAATGGACGATGCTCTGCGGGTGGATGATCACGTCGATCTGCCGCGCCGGCAGCCCGAACAGCCAGTGCGCCTCGATGACCTCCAGCCCCTTGTTCATCAAGGTTGCGGAGTCCACGGTGATCTTCGGCCCCATCTCCCAGGTCGGATGGCGCAGTGCCTGCGCCGGCGTGACCGCCGCAAGCGACTCCTTGGCGGCAGTGCGAAATGGGCCGCCGGACGCCGTCAGGATCAGACGACGGACCTCCTCCAGGCTCTCGCCCCGCAGGCATTGATGCAGCGCGTTGTGCTCGGAGTCCACGGGCAGCAGATCCACCCCCTGCCTGCGCGCCTCCGCAACCATCAACGCACCCCCCATGACCAGCGCTTCCTTGTTGGCCAGCGCCACGGCGATGCCCTGTTGCAGAGCCCGATAGGTGGGCTCCAGCCCGGCACCGCCCACGATGGCTGCCAGCACCAGATCCGCGCCCGTGCCGGTGGCGGCTTCCACCAGCCCCGCGGTCCCCGATACGATCCTGCAGTCGGTGTCCGCGCACGCCTGGCGCAATTGCGGCTCCAGCTCGGGGTTGGCGATGGCGGCCACCGTCGGACGGTAACGATGTACCTGCTCGGCCAGCTGATCCACACGCCGGGCAGCCGTCAGGGCGGACACATGGAACGCATCCGGGTGGAGGTCCAGCAACTCCAGCGCGGACCGCCCGATGGATCCGGTGGAACCGAGGATCGCCAGCGACCTGCGAGCCGGGCTCATGAATACCTCCGCCTTGGGGGCGACGACTATGGGGGAAACCGGCCCGTCAGGCCAGAACCCAGGGATACACATGGTAGAACAGTGGAGCCGCAAGGAGGAGTGAATCCACCCGGTCCAGGACGCCCCCGTGCCCCGGCACCATGGTCGCGGTGTCCTTGACACCCGCGCCGCGTTTCGTCACCGAAACCGCGAGATCGCCCAGGATCCCCACCAGCGCCAGGCCGGCGCCCACTGCGGGCGCCGCGGCGCCGAGTTCCGGCAGGAAGAAATGGCGCCAGGCGGCGGCGGTCAACGCCGCAAACAGCAGGCCGCCCAGAGCGCCCTCCACGGTCTTGTTGGGCGATACGCGCGGCGAGAGCTTGTGACGGCCGAGAAGCTTGCCGAGGTAGTAGGCGCCGGCGTCGGACATCCAGATCACCGCCATCAGAAACAACAGCAACTGCCGCCCCAGCTCCCCCTCGGCGACGCGCAGACCTACCAGGAACGACATCAGGATGCCCGGGTAGAACACGGTGAACAGCGTGGCCGCCGAGGACGAAAACGCCTCGGCAGGGCGGGCGCCCATGCGCAGCCCGTTCAGGACCGCCAGCGCGCTTGCCACCAGCACCAGGATCAACATCCATTCCGTCAGGCGCTGGGGACGAAGAAACAGGAAGCAAGCTGCGACGCTCAGCCCCACCGCCGTGAGGCGCTGCACCTTCAACCCACAGTACTGTGCCATGCGTGCCATCTCGAGCACGGCCAGGGCGGCGCCCAGTGCCACCAGCACAGCCAGGGCCCAGGCCGGGCCCAGGAGCACGATGGCAAGGAAGATGGGAATAAAGATCGCCGCGGTGAGATGTCGCTTCATTCCGCGCGGCCCCGCTAGACCGAGAGCGCCCGGCTCGGATTTGCAGTCCCCGGCTCGGGCGGGTCGGCTATGCCGCCGTAGCGCCGCTCCCGCTTCTGAAAATCAAGAATGGCACGGAACAGATCGGCGTGACGGAAGTCCGGCCACAACGTATCGGTGACCCAGAGCTCGGAGTAGGCGATCTGCCACAGGAGAAAGTTGCTCAAGCGCATCTCGCCGCTGGTGCGGATGAGGAGATCCGGATCCGGCTGGCCGGCGGTGTAGAGGTAGCGCGAGAACATCGCTTCATCCACCTCCGCCGGCTCACGGGAACCGTGCTCCTCCAGCAGCCTGCGGCAGGCGTCCACGATCTCGGCCCGGCCGCCATAGGCAAGCGCGATGTTGAACGTGAGCCCGTTGCACTGGGACGTGGCCTCCATCCCCTTCTCCAGTTCTCGCTGCACTCGCGGCGCCAACTCGTCCACACGGCCGATGACCTGCAAGCGGATGTTGTTGCGCAACAGCGTGTCTAGCTCCTTGCGGAGGTATTCGCGCAACAGCCGCATGAGCATATCCACCTCGGCACGGGGCCGCTTCCAGTTCTCCTGCGAGAAGGCATAGAGGGTCAACACCTGCAGGCCGAGACGGGCCGATGCTTCCACCGTGTCGCGCACCGAGGCAATCCCGGCGCGGTGTCCACTGACCCGCGGCAGGCGCCGCTTGCGCGCCCAGCGCCCGTTGCCGTCCATGATGATCGCCACATGCCGGGGCAGGGCCTGGAAGTCCATGGCCCTGGCCAACTCCTCGGCCTCGCTGCCCGGCTTGATGAACTCCTCGAGATCTCTGTTCATGGCTGGTCCAGAATGCACGCAAGTACCTGCGGATACAGCACGTAATGTATCACCTCGGCGATTTGCCCTTCAACCGCGCGCTCGATATCCATCCGGCCGCCGCTGGTGCCACTGCCACGCGCTGGCCAGGATGTCCCGCAGCTGGTCCAGGACCGGGTTCCAGCCCAGTTCCTCGCGGATGCGCCGGCTGGAGGCCACCAGGGAGGGCGGGTCCCCGGCGCGCCGGGGGCCCACGTCCACCGGGATGTCGCTGCCGGTCACCGCGCGCGCCTGCTGCACCACCTGCCGCACAGAGTATCCGGTCTCCGAGCCGAGGTTGAATGTCCCACCCTGTGATCCTGCCTCCAGGGCCTGCAGCGCCAACAGGTGCGCCCGGGCCAGATCCTCCACGTGCACGAAATCACGCACACAGGTACCATCCGGTGTGGGGTAGTCGTCACCAAGGATCTCGAACGCCGGCTCCTTGCCCAGCGCCACGGCCAGCAGGCGCGGGATCAGATGCGTCTCCGGGTCATGATCCTCCCCCACCTCGCCGCCGAAGCCCGCGCCCGCCGCATTGAAGTAGCGCAGAGAGACCGAGCGGAAGTCGTGCGCGCTGTGCTGCCAGTGCAGCAAACGCTCGAAGGCGAGCTTGGTCTCGCCGTAGGGGTTGCTGGGCCGCGTGGGGTGCTCCTCATTGATGGGAATCGATTGTGGCTCCCCGTACGTGGCTGCGGACGAGGAGAAAACAAGACGGTGCACGTCGAGGTCCCGCAGGTTTTGCACCAGCTTCATCGAGGAGACCAGGTTGTTGTGGTAGTAGCGCTCGGGATGGCGCATGGATTCGCCCACCAGGCAATCGCCGGCCAGGTGAACCGCCGACCGGAAAGGCAGCATCTCGTGGGCCTGTTGCACGGCCTCCGGATCGGCCACGTCTCCCTGCACCAGAGGCACGCCCGGCACGGCATCGCGGTGTCCCTGGCGCAGATCGTCCAGCACCACCACCTCGTGGTCGCTCTCCCTGAGCAGGCGGACCACGTTGCTGCCCACGTAGCCGGCCCCGCCCGTGATCAGGATCTTCATGCTCCTCCCCCGTTGCCCGCGGCCAAGTCCTCGTAGTCTACCCGCTCCAGGAACAAGCCTTGCGCCGGAGCCATGGGTCCGGCTGCCCGCCGTGCCCGCGCCGCCATGATGCAGTCGATATCCTGCGGTTTCCGTCGCCCCAGACCCACTTCGATGAATAGTCCGACCAGGTTGCGGACCATATGATGCACGAAGCTGCGGGCGCTCACCCTGTAGTGCCACATCTCGCCGTGACTCTCCCAGCGGGAGAAATGGACGTCCTTTACCATGTCCTCCCCGGCGGAATCCGCCGCGCAAAAGGACGTGAAGTCATGCCTTCCCACCACCCGCGCGGCCGCCTCATTCATGGCAGCCAGGCTCAGCGGGCGGCGATAGAGATGATGGACGAACGGGTGATGAAACGGCGAGCATACCCGGCCGCGCCAGATCTGGTAGCAGTACTCTCGACTGCGGGCCGAATGCCGCGCATGGAAACCCGGCGCGGCCTCGGCCCACTGCACCGCGGCCACGTCAGCGGGCAGCAGCGCATTGAGCCCGCGAAACATTCGCTCCAGTTGCATCGAGTTGGCGGTCTCCAGGCTGGCCACCTGACCTCGCGCATGCACGCCGCGGTCGGTGCGGCCTGCTCCGTAGACCCGCACCGGATGGTTCAGGATCTGCGCCAGACGTGACTCCACCACATCCTGCACGGTGTTGCCGTGCGGCTGCGTCTGCCAGCCGTTATATCGCGTCCCCTGGTACTGCAGGACCATGCGGATAGTGCGCAAACTCCCGCCTCCAGCCCGGCCGAAGGGTCACACCCGCCGGGGGTCCGTTGCATTGTAGCATCCGGCTCCGGCACGGCTCATTGCGCGCTGCTTCGGTCGGCGCGTATAATCCCGGCCTGCTCGTTCATCGTACGGAAAAGGAGAACCGCCCCGCGTGTTACCCCACCGAGCCGTCCTCGCCTGCCTGTTGCTGCTCGCCGGAAGCGGTGCCGTCCTCGCCGTGCAGCCCGTCCTGGAGTTCACCGTTCCCCCGGTGGCGGCCCGCGGTATCGAGTTCACCGTCACGGTGGAGGCCGCAGGACTGGAGACGGGCGAGACGCTCCCCCTGACGCTGTCGGTCCAGCCGGGGGACCTCGTTCTCCAACAGGAGATCGAGCCCGGCTCCAATACCATCGTCGTGAGCACCACGGCCGGCGGAAGCGCCCAGCTGGAGTTCCGTGGTCCCGCCGGCTTGCTCCATACGGCCCACATCAGGGTCCTGCCGGGGATCCTGTCCATCATCCCGCCGCTTCTGGCCATCGGTCTGGCCATCGTGTTCCGTCAGGTGGTGGTGGCGATGCTGGCGGCGGTGTGGTTGGGGGCCCTGTTCGTCGCCGGTTTCGATCCCATAACAGCGACACTGCGCACCGTGGATCGCTACGCTGTCGGCGCCCTCAACGATCCTGGGCACGCCTCCATTGTCATATTCACCCTGATGCTGGGAGGCATGGTGGCGGTGATCTCGCGCAGCGGCGGCACGCACGGCATCGTCGAGAAGCTGCGCCCGCTGGCCACCACGCCGCGCCGCGGGCAGGTGGCTACCTGGGGCATCGGCATGTTCATCTTCTTCGATGACTACGCCAACAGCCTGCTGGTGGGCAACACCATGCGGCCGGTGACGGACAAGCTGCGCATCTCGCGCGAGAAGCTGGCCTACATCGTGGACTCCACCTCGGCCCCCATCGCCAGCATCGCGCTCATCTCCACCTGGATCGGCACCGAGGTGGGCCTCATCGCCGACTCGTTCCAGCGCCTGGGGATCCAGGCGGATCCCTACCGCACGTTTGTGGCGACCATCCCTTACCGATTCTACCCGCTCCTGGCCCTGGTGTTCGTCCTTCTGGTGGCGTGGACGCGCCGGGACTTCGGTCCCATGTGGCACGCCGAGGCACGAGCGCGGCGCGGGCAGATGTTCCGCGACGGCGCCGTCCCGCTGGCCGACCCCGAGATCGACAAGCTGATGCCTCCGGAGGGTACGGCGGCGCGCTGGTTCAACGCCGTCATCCCCATCGGCGTCATCATCGTGGTCACCATGGCCGGCCTCTACGCCACCGGCAAGCCCGGCTCCGGGGCCGCAGGCATGAGCCTGTGGCAGATTCTCGGCAGCGGACATCCCATTCAACTGCTGGGCGATGTGGTCAGTTCCGGAGACTCCTATCAAGCGTTGCTGTGGGCCATGTTCCTGGGCAGCGTGGCCGCCGTGGCGCTGGCAGTGGGTCAGAGGCTGCTGTCGCTGGGCGATGCCCTGGAGGCCTGGGGCCGCGGCATGCGCGCCATGATGCCGGCGATGGTGATCCTCATCCTGGCATGGTCACTGAGTGCCGTGTGCGCGGACCTGCAGACCGCCGGCTACCTCGTCAGTGCCGTCTCGGACAGCCTGCCGTATCACCTGCTCCCGGCGCTGGTGTTCGTGCTGGCGGCACTGGTCTCCTTCGCCACAGGCACGTCCTGGGGCACCATGGGCATCCTGGTCCCTTTGACGGTCCCGGTGGCGCACAGCCTGGGCCAGATCAACCACCTGAGCCCGGACATGGCGTGGACGCTGATGCTGGGGGCGCTCTCGTCGGTCCTGGCCGGCTCCATCTTCGGTGACCACTGCTCACCGCTCTCCGATACCACCATCCTCTCCTCCCTGGCATCGGGCTCCGACCACGTGGATCATGTGCGCACGCAGCTCCCCTATGCCCTCACCGTGGCCGGGGTGGCCATCGTTCTCGGGGACATCCCCTCAGCATTCGGCCTGTCGCCCTGGATCTCCCTGGCCCTGGGCGTCGGGCTGCTCTACGGGATCCTGCGCGTGCTGGGCCGACCCGTGCCCGAGGCAGGATCATGACTTGCACGGGCCGCAGCGTCACGCG
This sequence comes from uncultured bacterium, assembly GCA_965371955.1. Taxonomy (GTDB): domain Bacteria; phylum Acidobacteriota; class Polarisedimenticolia; order CBDVAL01; family CBDVAL01; genus CBDVAL01. The sequence continues at coordinate 21,759 of CBDVAL010000005.1, forward strand.
GGCCCGGCACGGAACCGTCCATGCCCGGCGGTGTCCCTTAGTCCGATGAGGCTGCGCTACCCAATGGCCCGTGGCACACGGAACCTGCTCTGTGGGCTGGTCTTCGTGCTCACCGTGCCGTACCTGTCCGCGGCCGGCGACTCGATCTACGATGCGCCCTCACCCAAGTGGCGCACCGGACCCGTCCGTTACCTGCTCACCGGCCCGGAGGTCAGGGCATACAAGGCGCTGCAGAACGACGACGAGCGCATGCGATTCGTCGAGGCGTTCTGGCTCAGGCGCGATCCCACGCCAGAGACAGGGGTGAACGAGTTCCGCGAGCAGTTCGAGGAGCGCCTGCAGCGCTCGGCTTCGCTGCGGCTCTACATGGAGAGCACGAAGCCCATGTGGCTCACCGACATGGGCAAGATCTTCATCCTGCTGGGACCGCCCGTTCGCGAGGAGCGCGAGGCGTTCGCCGCCTCGGCCCGGGACACCGTCACCTGGTCCTATGATCGCGTCCCGGGGATGAGTCAGTCCCATTTCAATATCGTCTTCGTGGCCGATGAGAGCGGCGAGCTGCGCATCAGCCAGTCCCCTACGCTGGACCGGAACCCCTTCAAGGGGCTGGACCCCGGAACGCCGGCGGAGTTCTTCCGGGTGGTCCGAGCCACCGTCGGTCCCGCGGCGGACGGAGGGGTTGTCGCGGCGGCCGCCTCGACGGTGCATGGCGGTATTGCCAATTTCGTGGACGGGTCGCAGACCCTCGCGAGTGCCGGGATCTTCCTCGCCGATCCGTATCTCTCCAGCATCGGCGACGCGTCGGCGCCCGGCGATCTGGCACGCGCCGTGGACCTGGCACAGCTGGAGCGGCGGGAGAACTTCGAGGAGGCATCGGTCACGGCGGTATCCTCCTTCGATCCCATCCTGGTGGACCTGCACACCGACTTCTACCAGGCCGACGACGGCACCACGTACACCGCCTTCACCATCGCCCCGGGCCCGGACGATCCGGCAGCAGGCAAGCGCAACCTGGTTCCCTTCGGCGGCATCGTGAGCCTCGATCGGCCGGAGGTCACCTATCCGCTCAACCGAGCCGACCAGTTCGCCAGCCCGGGCGGCAAGCACGCCTCGGTGTTCCAGACCGGCCTGGGGATCGACCCCGGCCGCTACCGCGTCCTGTTCGGGCTTCAGGATCGCGACACCGGGCGTGCGGGGGTCCATCAACAGGACATCACGGTCGTCGACCTGTCCGCTGCACCGTTGGGCCTTTCCACCATCACCCTGGCGCGTTCCCTGCGCCCTCTGGAGAAGCGTGAAGCACCACACAGCGACCTGAAGGTGCCCTTCATCCTCGGCAGGCTGGAAGTGATCCCGCGTACCCGGGCCGCGGTGCGCAACGGCGAGGAGTTCCACATCTACTTCCAGGTCTACGGCGGAGAAGACGGTGAGGACGGCGCTCCCATCTTCGAGATCACCTACGCCTTCGAGGGCAAGGCCGGCGGAGCATGGATGGCGCTGGGAAAGCCGGTAACCCAGCTGGGCCTGCAGCGCGTCCAGGCGTGGTCCTTCCCGGTACGCGGCTGGCCTGCGGGCACCTTCCGGTTCACGGTCAAGGTCACCGACCAGATCGGCGGCGACAGCGTCACCGAGAACCTGATCTTCGAGGTGGCGCTCTAGGCCTCTAGCCCGGCAGGATCTCGAGCCGCTCCGCCGACGTGTCCAGGCGCGCCGGGACGCCCAGTGGCAGCGTCACCTTGCGGGCACCGTGCCCCGCTGGAAAGCCGACCACCACCGGGATGCCCAGATCGCCGGCGTGATCCCGGATGACGTCCTCGTAGGAGAGTGAGGGACGACCCCGCGGGGTCCGGATGCGCACCGGACGGCCTACCAGCATGCCGCGCACGCCGGCCAGCATGCCGGCGGATCGCAGGTGGTGCAGCATGCGATCGATCCGATAGGGCTCTTCCTTCCATTCCTCCCAGAACAGCAGCGCGCCGTTCAGGTCCGGCTGCCATGCAGTGCCGATGGAGGTCTGCAACAGCGTGAGACACCCGCCCATGAGCACACCGTCGGCGGTGCCGGACACCAGCGTGGTGCAGCGCTTCAGGGAGAACCGCTGCGCCCCGAACCCCTTGCCCAGCAATCGCCGGAATGACGCGGCCTGGAAGTGGGAGGCCACGCCCAGATCGGCAACATGGGGCCCGTAGCCCACCGGGTAGTTGCCCCCCGTCTGCAGCGCCAGCAGCAGCACCGTGACATCGGAGTAGCCCACCAGCAGACGGGGCCGCTGCCGCAACGCGTCGAGGTCGATGCTGTCGATGATGCGCGCCGTGCCGTAGCCGCCGCGGGCGAACAGCAGGCAGCGCACCTCCTCATCTGCGATGAGCTCGTTGAGAGAAGCCGCCCGGAGAGCGTCATCACCGGCGAGATAGCCGCGTCGAGCACCCAGATGGCGCCCCAGGCGGACGCGGTAGCCCAGCGATTCGAGATAGGCGATGCCGCCCTGCAGCGATTCCGCCTGCGCCGGGGCCGCCGGAGCGGCCACGCCGATGAGGTCACCGGGCGAAAGGGCGGGGATCTGTGCGGCCGGCGCGGTCCCCGCCGCCCTCAACGGGCGGCCTCCGGGACGGGCGCGCGCTGTGCCTGGAAGGTCTCGAAGGCCTGGCGCGCCTCGCGAACCAACTCGGGCGTGAGCATGAGATCCACCGCCGTCATGCCCATGGCCTTCACCGAGTCCAACAGTGCGCGCTGCCCGCGGGGCGAGACGCCGGCTTGTCCGAACGCCCTCGTGTGTGACGCCAGATCCGGATCGCAGATGGAGACGAACGGGTGGATGGAAGGGCACACGTACGACACATTCCCCATGTCCAGCGATCCCTGATTGACCCGCGGCCCGTCCACCGCAGTGCGGCCCAGTTGCGCCAGGTTGACACGGTAGGCCTCGGCCAGCGGCTCGTTGGTGACCATCTCGAAATAGGGCTCGTCGGTGGAGCGAATATCGAACCCGGCCCCGCTCTCGGACGCGATGCGCTCCACCATCTGTTCCATCTCGGCGCGCACCTCATGCACCCGGTGGATGCTGGGAGCACGCACGGTGAACTGCCCCACCGCGCGCTCCGGAACAATGTTGGCCCGCACGCCGCCCTCCAGGATCACACCCGGCATCTTGACCTCGGAACCCCAGCGCTTCTTCGCCTCCTCCACCTGCACGAACAACCGGATCATGGGCTGCAATGCGTCGATCCCCTTCTCGGGATGGGCCACAGCGTGCGCCGCCTTGCCCGTGAAGGTCACCTCCAGACCGCTGCACGCCAGCGATGTGGAGCGCACCCGGTCCTCGGCGGATGGATGCACCATGATGGCCGCATCGAAGTCATCGAACACTCCGGCGCGCGCCAGCAACACCTTGCCTCCGATGGTCTCCTCGGCCGGTGTGCCCACCACGGTGATGGAGCCGCCCAGAGAATCCGCCAGGGCAGCGGCCACGATGCCGGCGTAGGTGCCCGCAGTGCCGATGAGATTGTGTCCACATCCGTGGCCCACCTGCGGCAACGCGTCGTACTCGGCCAGGAACGCGATGCGCGGTCCGGGCTTCTCAGCCTTGCGGCTGGCCAGGAACGCCGTCGGCAGTCCGGCAAGGCCCACCTGCACCGAGAAGCCATGCCGCTTGAGGGCCACGCGCAGCCGCTCCACGCTGCGGTGCTCCTGGCCGGAGAGCTCCGGGTCCTGGAACAGATCCAGGCTCAAGGCCGCCATCTCCTCGCGCAGGTCGTCGGCCCTTTCCTGAACCTTTCGCTTCCAGCGATCGCGGTTCATGCGGACTCCACCAGCACGGCGGCGCCGTGCCACACCCTCTGCGCAGCTGAAAAAGAGGTCGGAGGCGGAACTGTAAGCCGAATCCTGTGGCCCCGTCCCGAGGGACGGGGTGACGGCCATTCATCTGGACCCATGGTTACCCATGAGTTCGTGCGACCTACCCGGAGGTCTCGGATCGGGCCAATCCTTGACACCCTCCCTATTTGGTCTTGCTCCGCGTGGGGTTTACCGTGCGACCGGCGTCACCGTCGGCCCGGTGCGCTCTTACCGCACCTTTTCACCCTTACCGGCACCCGAAGGCGCTTAGGCGGTGTGTTTTCTGTGGCACTTTCCTTCGAGTCGCCCCGACTGGACGTTATCCAGCACGCTGCCCTGTGGAGTTCGGACTTTCCTCCCGCCGCAAGCGGCAAGCGGCCGCCCGTTCCGCTCCGACCTGCGCCATGGTAGAGAAGCCGGTGCGGGCCGTCAAACGCCGGGTTGAGGGGCCGGCTCCGCTGGGTTATCATGGGGCCTCCTTATCCCACGAACCCCGCGGTTCTTCACCCCAGGACCTGACGTTGGAAGCCAGACAAGAGTTCAGCTTGCCTCAGAACCTGGAGGCCGAGCGTTCCGTGCTCGGAGCCATCCTTCTGGAGAACGAGGCCATCAACGCGGCGCAGGAGATCCTGCAGGGCGAGGACTTCTGCCGCGACAGCCACCGGCGCATCTACCAGGCCATGGCCGAGCTCTCCGAGCGAGCTGCGGTCATCGACCTGGTCACCGTCAAGAATGAGCTGGTGCGGCAGGGTTCGCTGGAGGCCGTGGGCGGCGCGGCCTACGTCGCATCGCTGGTGGACGGCGTTCCCAAGTCCGCCAACATCGGCCACTACGCGCGCATCGTCAAGGAGAAGGCGATCCTGCGCATGCTCATCCAGTCATCGCAGAAGATCTCCACCGCGGCACTGCGCGGCGAAGAGGACACCGCGGAGATCCTCGACGAAGCGCAACGCTTGATCTTCGAGATCGCCCAGGATCGGGTGCGGGCAGGCTTTGTACCGCTGCGCGACCTGGCCGACGAGACGCTCAAGCACATCGAGCAACTCACCGAGAGCCAGCAGCTCATCACCGGCATCGCCTCGGGCTACGAGCGGCTGGACGAGATGACCTCCGGCTTTCAGAAGACCGACCTGGTGGTCATTGCCGGCCGCCCCTCCATGGGCAAGACGGCACTGTGCCTCAACGTGGCGCTCCACGCAGCCGTCCATCACGGCAAGTCGGTGGGCATCTTCTCGCTGGAGATGTCGCGCGAGCAGCTATTCCTGCGCATGCTCACCAGCCAGGCCCGTGTGGACGCCCACCGGCTGCGCACCGGGCGGCTGGGCAAGGAGGAGTGGACACGGCTGTCCAAGGGTTTCAGCGCCCTCACCGAGGCATCCATCTTCATCGACGACACGCCGGGCATCGGGGTCATGGAGATGCGCGCCAAGGCGCGCCGGCTGCAGGCGGAACACGGCATGGACATGCTCATCGTGGACTACCTGCAGCTCATGCACGGGCGCGGCCGGATCGAGAATCGCACCCAGGAGATCTCCGAGATCTCGCGTTCTCTCAAGGGCCTGGCCAAGGAGCTCAACGTGCCGCTGCTGGCGCTGTCGCAGCTCAGCCGTGCCCCGGAGCATCGCGGCGGCGATCACAAGCCGCAGCTGAGCGACCTGCGCGAATCGGGAGCCATCGAGCAGGACGCCGATGTGGTGCTCTTCATCTACCGCGAGGAGGTCTACAAGGGCACCACCGAGGAGAATCGCGGCATCGCCACCATCATCGTCGGCAAGCAACGCAACGGCCCCATCGGCGTGTTCAACCTGGCCTTCCTGAAGGAGTTCACCCGTTTCGAGAACCTCGAGTTCGGGCGCGAGGCACCTCCTTGAGCCCGGCCGGGCCTCTGGACGGGCTGCGTCCCACGTGGACCGAGGTGGATCTGAACCGCCTGCAGGCCAACACCGAGGAGGCCTGTCGTCTGGCCGGCCCGGAGCGTGGCCTGCTCGCGGTGGTCAAGGCGGACGCCTACGGCCACGGCGCGGTGGCCGCGGGCCGGGCGTTCGCCGACGGAGGCGCCCGCGCGCTGGCGGTGGGCCTGCTGGAGGAGGCGCAGGAACTGCGCGCCGGTGGCATCGAGGAACGGCTGTTGATCCTCGGCCCGCTGTTGCCGGAGCAACTGGCCCCGGCGGTGGACGCCGGCGCCACGCCCACCCTCTACAGCATCGCCCTGGCGGAGGCCCTCGATGCCGAAGGGGCCCGCCGCGGGACCACGCTGGGGTATCACCTGAAGATCGATACGGGGATGGGCCGGCTGGGCATCCCCGCGGACGACCTGGGCGCCTTCCTGGACCGCATGGTCAACCTGCCGCACCTGCGCATGGAGGGGGTCTTCACCCACCTGCCCTGTGCCGACGAGCCGGACGCAGCGATCACACAACACCAGATCGAGGACTTCCGCGCCGCCCTGGAGGCGGTGCGCGCCCGGGGTCATGCCCCGGCGCAGGTTCACGTGGCCAACAGCGCCGCACTCATGAGGGAGTTCCCGAGCTTCTGCAACCTGGTGCGTCCGGGCCTGGCGCTCTACGGCTACTCCCCCGCGCCGGCGGCCGTTCCGCCGGGGCGGTTCACTCCCGCCCTGAGCCTGCACAGCCGGGTGGCCCAGGTGAAGCGCGTCCCCGCCGGAGCCACGGTGGGCTACGGCGCGACCTGGGTCGCCGCGCGCGCAAGCATCATCGCCACCCTTCCTCTGGGCTACGAGGACGGTTACCCGCGGGCACTGGGGAATCGTGCCCATGCACTGGTGAACGGGCGGCAGGCGCCGGTGGTGGGCCGGGTGAGCATGGACCTGACCACCCTGGACGTGACCGACCTACCGCCGATGCAGGTGGGCGACCCGGTGCTCTTCCTGGGCCGGCAATCCGGGGAATCCCTGGACGCCTGGGATCTGGCCGGCTGGTCGGGAACCATCGTGTGGGAGATCCTTTGCGGCCTGGGACGCAGAGTGCCCCGGCTGCATGTGCGTGACGGGTGCGTGGTGGAGGTTCGAGCCACGCTGGCCGGTCCGCTCCCCGGCTCGCCGTGAAGGGCTTCCTCTGCAGTGAATGCAGCCACCGGGCAGCCAAGTGGCTGGGCCGGTGTCCGGAGTGCCAGAGCTGGAACTCCCTCCTGCCCGACGAGACCGGCACGGCGATGGCCGCGCGCGGGCTCGGGGCAGGCAGCAGCGAGGCAGTGCCTTTCGACGAGATCGACACCTCGGCGGCAGCCAGGGTGCGCACCGGGATCAGCGAGTTCGACCGCGTCCTGGGGGGTGGCGTGGTTCCCGGCTCGCTGGTCCTCATCGGCGGCGACCCGGGCATCGGCAAGTCCACCTTGTTGCTGCAGGTGGCCGCACGCATGGCCGGCAAGCCCGGCCGCGTCCTGTACGTCTCCGGCGAGGAATCCCAGTCGCAGGTCCGGCTGCGCGGCGATCGTCTCGACATCCATTCCGCGGGCCTCCTGCTGCTTCCCGAGACCTCCCTGCAGAAGATCCTGGAGAGTGTCGAGCGTACCCGGGCAAGCTGCCTGGTGGTGGATTCCATCCAGACCACCTATTCCGACACGCTGCCCTCGGCGCCCGGCAGCCTGGCCCAGGTGCGCGAGACGGCGGCGCGGCTTCTCTTCCTGGCGAAGAGCAGCGCCGTACCGGTCTTCGTCATCGGCCATGTGACCAAGGAGGGCACGCTGGCCGGCCCCAGGGCTCTCGAGCATATCGTGGACACCGTCCTGTACTTCGAGGGCGAGCGTCACCACGACCACCGCATCCTGCGCACCACGAAGAACCGCTTCGGCCCCACCAACGAGCTGGGGTTGTTCCGCATGACGGGCGCCGGCCTGGAGCCGGTGCCGGATGCCTCGCGTCTTTTCCTGGGGGAACGCAACGGACGCGGACCGGGCTCGGTGGTGCTTCCCACCATCGAGGGCACCCGCCCCATCCTGGTGGAGGTCCAGGCCCTGGCCGGTGGAGAGGCACGCGGCCAGGGCCGGCGAGTGGCCCAGGGGTTCGACCCGGGACGGCTGGCGCTGCTGGTGGCCGTCCTGGAGCGCGAGACCGGGATGCAGCTGTCGGGCCGTGACATCTATGTCAATGTGGCCGGCGGGGTGCAGGTGCAGGATCCGGCCTCGGATCTGGCCGTGCTGTCGGCGCTGGCATCCTCCCTGCGCGGGGTGGCTGTGCCCGCCTCCCACGTGGTGTTCGGCGAGGTGGGCCTGACCGGCGAGGTGCGCCCTGTAGGGCGCGCCCTGGAGCGCCTGGCGGAGGCTGGACGCCTGGGATTCCGGCACGCCGTGATGCCCGTCGGCGGTGCGGCCCTGGAGCCGGATCCCGCCCGCACCGAGGTGTCTGGCCTGGGCGAGGCACTCCAGGCCCTGCTGGGCGCGCCGCAGCCACGTTGAATCGGTCGTTTCCAGGGGCTACGATGGAGGGGAAGTCCTCATTCCCGCCGGGGAGAAGCTGCTCCTCGGGCACGGGAGGTGGAGAAGCAGGATGGGCAAGGACCTTCTGAAGGTCGGCTTCGTGGCTCTGGCGGTGGCGCTGCTGCTGGCCCTGGGGCCGGCGGGCGAGGCACAGCTTGGGCTCTGGCTGGCCGTGGGTATCAACGCCACCCTGGGGCTGCTGCTCGGGCTCTCCGGACTGGCGCTGGCCGCGCTGCTGGACCGGGTGGAGCTGCGTACCCTGGTGGGTGGCCTCGTGGGGCTGGCCGCGGGGGGATTGGCCGGATGGATCGTGACCCGCTTCTTCAGCTTCGCCGGCGTTCCTGCGTTTGCGGGACCGGCGGCGTACCTGCTGCTGGTGTTCCTGGGCACCCTGGTAGGGGCGAAGCGCGGGCGCAAATTCTCCGTGCGCAAGGTGCGCGCGCTGCTGCACATGGAGGCGGACCAGAGCAATCACAACATCCTCGACACCAGCGTGATCATCGACGGGCGCATCGCCGATATCTGCGAGACCGGCTTCCTGGATGGACGCATCGTGATCCCCCAGTTCGTCCTCAACGAGCTGCAGGGCGTGGCCGACTCCACCGACAGCCTGAAGCGCCAGCGTGGCCGCAAGGGTCTGGATGTCCTGCAGCGGCTGCAACGCCACCCGAACCTGGACGTGATCCTGCTGGAGACCGACTATCCCGCCATTCGCGAGGTGGACCAGAAGCTGGTGGCCATGGCCAAGGAGTTACGCGGCAAGCTGGTGACCATCGACTTCAACCTCAACCAGGTAGCACAGCTGCACGGTATCCAGGTGCTGAATATCAACGACCTGGCCAACGCCCTCAAGCCCGTGGTGCTCCCCGGCGAGACCATGCGGGTGTTCATCCTCAAGCAGGGCAAGGAGGAGCGTCAGGGCGTGGCGTATCTGGACGACGGCACCATGGTGGTGGTGGACGACGCCCGCAACGCGGTGGGGTCCACCATCCCGGTGACCATCACCAGCGTCTTGCAGACCACGGTGGGCAAGATGTTCTTCGCCCGTTATGAGCCGCCTGACGGCCAATCTCCGCGGCGAACCGGCTTCCGGCGGCAGCAATCCGGGGAGCAGCGCTAGAGGCGCAAGGGGGCGGGCCTCTGGATTCGCTGATTCTCTGGAATATTTGCCCCGCTTCTCCCCTTTTCTCTTCGTGGGAGAGCGTGCATGAAACCTACCCCCACCCTGCAGCCCGAACCCGACCCTGGCCGCCCGGGGGCGGGGGGCCATGCCGGCGCCAGGTCCCAGGCCATCGTGGTCCTCAGGGCGCTCGCGGACCCCACACGCCTGGGGTTGATCCGCTGCCTGCTCCAGGGCGAGCGCTGCGTGGGCGATCTGACCGACGCCATGGGCCTGCGCCAACCCCGTGTCAGCCATCACCTGGCCATCCTGCGCAGGCTCGATCTCGTGGTGGATCGGCGCGCCGGGAAGAGGATCTACTACTGCCTGCACCCACGCTGGCGGCTGAACGGTTCTCCTTCGCGGCTGGACCTCGGCCTGGTACAGCTGGAGTTCCGGCCGGACTAGAGGCCCGCCCGGGCCACTGGCCAGCTGCGCATCCAGGGCCCCGTCCTCTCCGCTATAATCCGCTCTCCGGACGCAGTGGAGAACCAGGAGGACGGTGGTCATGAAGCTCGTGGAGTGCGTTCCCAATTTCAGCGAGGGCAGGAACCGCCTCGTCATCGACGCCATTGCCGACAGCATCCGGTCGGTCGAGGGGGCTACCCTCCTGGACGTGGACCCGGGCGCGGCCACCAACCGCACGGTGGTCACCTTCATTGGTCCGCCGCGATCGGTGGCCGAGGCCGCGTTCCGGGCGGCGGCGAGGGCGGTGGAGCTCATCGACATGCGCGGGCACCAGGGTGAGCATGCGCGCATGGGGGCCCTGGATGTCTGTCCGTTCGTCCCGGTGAGCGGCGTGACCATGGACGAGTGCGTGGAGATCGCCCGCGAGGTGGGCAGGCGCCTGGGCGAGGAGCTCGGTATCCCCGTCTACCTCTACGAGGCCGCCGCGACGCGCCCCGAGCGCGCCAACCTCGCCACCGTGCGCAAGGGCGAATACGAGGGACTGCCGGCCAAGCTCGCGGAGCCGGAGTGGGCTCCGGACTTCGGCCCGGGCGAGGCCAACCTCAAGAGCGGCGCTACGGCCGTGGGCGCGCGCGAGTTCCTCGTCGCCTACAACGTCAACCTCAACACCCGTGATCGCCGCATGGCCCACGACATCGCTCTGGAGATCCGTGAGGCGGGCCGGGCCAAGCGCGACTCCGACGGCCGGATCCTCCGTGATGAAGCAGGGATGGCCATCAACAAGCCCGGCGTGTTCAAGGAGGTCAAGGGTGTGGGCTGGTTCATCGAGGAGTATGGTCGGGCGCAGATCTCCATGAACCTAACCAACTACAAGGTCACCCCGGTGCACGCCGTGTTCGACGAGATCTGCGCCCAGGCGGAACAGCGCGGTCTGCGGGTCACCGGCAGCGAGATCGTCGGACTGATCCCGCGGGATGCCCTGCTTCAAGCAGGTCGGCACTACCTGGCCCGGCAGGGCAGAACCTGCGGCATCCCCGAGGGTCGTGTGGTGGAGGCGGCGGTGCAGTCTCTGGGTCTGGATGACCTCAAGCCCTTCGACCCGGCCGAACGGGTGGTGGAGTACCGCGTCGCGCGGCGGTCGCCGCTGGTGGCAATGAGCCTGCAGGAGTTTGCCGACGAGACCTCCAGCGACTCTCCGGCGCCCGGCGGCGGCAGTGTCGCGGCATTGCTCGGCTCGCTGGCGGCGGCCCTCACCGCCATGGTGGCGGCCCTGACGCACGGCAAGAAGGGACATGAGGCGTCCCGTGAGGAGATGGATCAGGTGGCCGCTGCCGCACAGGAGCACAAGGACGTGTTCCTGCGAGCCATCGACGAGGATACCGCCGCGTTCAACCGTGTCCTGGATGCGTCGCGCATGCCGCGCAAGACCGACGAGCAGAAGCAGGCGCGGGCCGAGGCGCTGGAGCGCGCCAATCGCGGCGCCGTGGAGGTACCCCTGCAGGTCCTGCGCCGTTGCACGCTTGCGCTACCGCTCATCGACGCAACTGCCCGGCGCGGCAATCCCAACTCTCTCAGCGATGCCGGGGTGGCCGGTCTGGCGCTGGCCGCGGCCGCCGAGGCGGCCTACCTGAACGTGCGCATCAACCTGCCCGGGGTGGCCGACGGAGAGAGCGTGCGCGAGGAGGCCGACCGGCTAGTGCAGCAGGCGAGGGACGGCGGCGAGGCCATCCGGCAGTACATCCTGGATCACCTGGAGGGCTGATTCTACGAGGAGGACGGACGTTCGGCCAGGAAGGCCCCGAACGCCTCGTCCTCTTCCGAGAAGATATCGAACAACTGGTGCAGCGCGGCGGTCTCCATCAGCACCTGGATCTTGCGGCTGGGCCGGAGGATCTTGAGTTCACCGCCGGCACGTTGGACCCAGGTGTAGGCGCCGATGAGGTCGCTGATCCCCAGCGAATCCATGGCATCCACGCCGGACAGGTCCACCAGAATGCGTTTGCGCCCCTGGCTCAACTGCTCGCCGGCGGCGTCATGGAGCGGGCGTTCCCCCTCCCTGAGCACCATCCTGCCGATGACCTCCAGGATCGTCACACCGTCTTCAACGCGCGCCTGGATTGTGACCACGCTCTCTCCCCTTCCCCCCGGACGTCGCAGGCTCCAGAATCAATACGCAAGGGACCGGCTGCCGGTTTCCCTCATGCTCCTCGCAAGAACCCTACCACTCTCCGGCAAAGCTGCGGCAGATGTTGCTCGAAGAAATGGTCCGCCCCCGTGATCACCACCAGCCTTACCGGCTCC
>CBDVAL010000006.1:0-33887 GCA_965371955.1 uncultured bacterium
GCTCGCGGCGTGGCCTACAAGGCGCACTACCTGGGTAACCTGCTGCGCGTCCTGGTGGATGGCGAACTGCTGGACGAGATCGCCGCCCGTCCCGAGGTGGTTCGCATCGATGCCAACCCCTGGGTCAAGGCCATTCCCGAGGAGCCGGTAGCGGCTGCGGAGGCGGTGAGCGTCGTCGAGTGGAACGTGACCCGCGTGGGAGCGCCCGACCTGTGGGCAGCCGGCCATCGCGGCAACCTCGCGGTGGTGGCCACCGCCGACACCGGCGTCGAGTGGGATCATCCCGCCATCAAGACCAAGTATCGCGGCTGGAACGGCTCCGGGGCGGTGCACAGCTACTCCTGGCATGACGCCATCGATCCCTTGAACGGCGTTCCGCTGGACGACCACAACCACGGCACCCACGTCACCGGCACCATGGTGGGCGATGACGGCGCGGGCAACGTCATCGGCGTGGCACCCGACGCACGCTGGATAGCCTGCCGCAACATGAACGTGGGCGCCGGCACACCGGGCACCTACACCGAGTGCTTCGAGTTCTTCATGGCGCCGTATCCGCTGGGGGGGGATCCCATGGTGGACGGCGACCCCCTCCTGGCCCCGGATATCATCAACAACTCGTGGTCGTGCCCACCCTCGGAGGGATGCGGCACCGACACGCTGCGGACCATCGTGGAGCAGGTGCGCGCCGCCGGCATCCTGGTGGTGGCTGCCGCCGGCAACAGCGGGTTACTCGGCTGCTCCTCGGTGAGTAGCCCCATCGCCATCTACGACGCGACGTTCAGCGTGGGCGCCACGGATATCTTCGACAACATCGCATCGTTCTCCAGCCGCGGCCCGGTGACGGCCGATAGCTCGGGCCGGCGGAAGCCGGACCTCTCGGCTCCGGGCGCCGGTGTGCGCTCGTCCATCCGCGGTGGCGTCTACGTGACCTGGGACGGGACCTCCATGGCCAGCCCGCACGTGGCCGGCGTGGCGGCGCTGCTGCACTCGGCCAACCCGGCGCTGGACGGACAACCGGAGCGCATGGAGGCGCTGCTGCTGGCCGGCGCCCGACCCATGGCGGCGCCCTTCGTGTGTGGATCGGAGCTCGCCGGCCAGACGCCCAACAACACCTTCGGTCACGGCATCGTGTACGCACCGGACTCGCGGGACTCGGACCCCGATCTCGACGGCTTTCCCATCGGCGACGACAACTGCCCCGTCGAGAGCAACCCGGATCAGCTCGACTCGGATCTGGACGGCACCGGTGACGCCTGCGACTGCGCACCGGCGGATGCGGCGGTGTTCGGCCTGCCGGGCGAAGCCGGACCGGATCTCCACTGGACCCCGGACGGCTCGCTGCTGGCCTGGCTGGCATCCTCCGGCGCCACCGGGCACGACGTCTACGACGCACCGCAGTCGACGGGAGCAGCACCGACCTTCGGGTGCCTGGAGACCAACCTGCCCGGCACGCTGGCACCTATCTCCGGCGCCATGGCTCCGGGTGAACTACGTAGCTACGTGGTGGTCGGCCGTAGCTGCTTCGGCGTGGGAAGCGCGGGCACCGCCTCCGACGGCGCGCTGCGGTCGATCCCTTCCTGTCCCTGAATCCTCTCAGGATGCAACCCCAACCCGTTGACTGCTTCCTGAGCCCCTCGTGGGTCCCCGCCGGCGGGTTCACCACGGCCACCGTGGTCGTAGAACCGAGGGATGCCTTCGGCGTGCCCCTCGGGAGCGGCCTGGATCTGGACGTGGACGAGAACCTGCTCCCGCCGGGTGGCCTCGCGGGCCCGGTGCGGGACCGCGGCGACGGCAGGTACTCCATCAACATCATCTCCTCCACCGTCGGCGGTGCTCTGATCGTCGTGACTGTGGAGGGGATCATGTTGAACGGATCCCCGACCATCACCTACGTAGCACCCTGACGCTCCGTCTCGCCGAGCCCTTCCCAATCCCGCCCTGGTTGGTTACGATGGTCCGATGAACTCGCCTTGGTGCGCCGCCGGCTGCGTGCAAGCGAGAAGATTCGAAGAGCACGTACCCCGCCGCGGTCTGCCTGCCTTTGTGCTTCTCGGTGACCAGGGACAGGTCGTTGCGTCGTGGCATGGCTACAGTGATCCCGGGACTTTCGTGGCGACCCTCAAGGGCCATATTGACGAAAACAAGAAGATGTAACGAGAATACCTCCCCGGTGGCCAGGCTGCTGGCGGTGTTTCTCCTCACTCTCTGCCCCCTGGCAAACGCCGCGGGTGAGCAGCCCCTGGCAGTGCTCTGCGGTCGTCTCATCGACGGCCGCGGCGATGCCGCAATGCGGGATCGAGTGGTGCTCGTGGAGGGAGAACGCATCACCGCCGTGGGCGGCCGGGAGATTATCCCGAAGGGCGCCCGCATCATCGACCTGGGCGATGCCACCGTGCTGCCCGGGCTCATCGATGCCCATGCTCATCCGCTGATCCGCACCGACGACTACCAGACGTACCATCTGAAGAAATCCTCGGCGTACAAGGCATTGCACGGCCTCAAGACCGTACAGGATCTGCTACGCGCAGGCTGGACGACCCTGCGCATCGCCGGTGACGCAGACGTCTATTATGCGCACCTCGAGATCCGCAACGCCATCGAGGAGGGGCTATTCCTCGGCCCACGCATCACCGGTGCCGGCCACTATCTGTCCATCACCGGCGGCGGCGGCGACATCAACTTTCTCGCGCCGGAGCAGTCGGTGGTGGCCGACGGCCTGGTGGTGGACGGCGTCGACGAGATGCGCCGCGCCGTACGGGAGGAGATCAAGAACGGAAGCGACTGGATCAAGCTGCTGGTGAGCGGTGCCTTCATGTCCTCCGGGGACAACCCGAGACAGGTCCACTTCAGCCCCGAGGAACTGCGCACTGCAGTGGAGGAGGCAACGCGCTTCGGCGTCCCGGTGATGGCCCATGCCCACTCATCGGAGTCCATCAAGCAGGCGGTGCGCGCCGGCGTGCGTTCCATAGAGCACGGCACGTTTCTGGATGCCGAGGGGATCGAGCTGATGAAGGAGCACGGGACCTACCTGGTGCCGACGCTCTACATCGGCGAGTACTTCCTCGCCGAGCACGCAGACAGCGAAGCTCAGCGCAAGATGGTGGAGCTGACCCGCCGTTACCGGTCGGGGTACTTCGAGGCGATGGGACAGGCCATCCAGGCGGGTGTCCGGGTCGGCGTCGGCACGGACTACGTGGGCTTCCCCCCTGAATACGCCGTCCGCGAGCTGGCCCAGCTGGTGCAGGCGGGCATGACACCCATGCAGGCCATCCAGGCGGCCACCCGGGTGAACGCCGAGTTGCTGGGCTGGGAGGATCGCATCGGCACCGTCGAACCCGGCAAGCTGGCGGACCTGATAGCCGTGGAGGGCGACCCTCTGGAGGACATCAGCGCACTGGAGCGCGTGCGCTTCGTCCTCGTGGGCGGCCGGGTGGCGCGGCAGTAGATCAGGGGTCGGAGCCTCATATCTTGCTCTGCCGAGGTATGAGGTAAAGGGTTAAACTCCGACCCCCACCTAAACCCCTTGTTCACAACGGAGCGAGGTATAAAGTTTGGCTCCGACCCCGATCTGTTCTAGGGCATGGGCTGCATGGTGAGTGGGTCACGCAGCGGAAGCTGTGTCGACTGTCCGCCGAGGAAGTCGGCCATGCTTGCCCTTCCATCGGCATCGCCCTTCTCGATGTCCGCCCACGACCCGACGATCAGGAACACCAGCTTGTCGGAGTCCAGGTATTTCCTGGCGACTCGCAGGACATCGGCCTTGGTCACCGCCCGGATGCGATCCTGATACGTGGTCCAGTAGTCGAACGGGCGGCCGTCGTACTCGCTGCTCAGGAAGAGCCCCACGATGTCCTGCGCTGACTCGAAAGAACGCGGGAACACGTCGATGAACGACGCCTTGGAGGTGGCCAGTTCCTTATCGCCCACCTCGCCGGAGCGAATGCCCTCCATCTCCTCCAGGGCGATCTTGGCGGCCAGCGCCACCGTCTCGCTCTTGGACTGGTAGCCCATCTGGAACGCACCGGGCCAGTGCAGGCCCACACCGAATCTGGAGAAGGCGCTGTAGGCCAGGCCCTCGTCGGAGCGAATGCGCTTCATCAGGCGTGAGGTGAAGCCGCCGCCGCCGAGGATGTCGTTCATCACCGCGAGCGCGGCGACGTCCGGGTCCTCCCAGCCATCGCGCTTCTTGCCCAGGTGCCCGATGATCACGCGTCCCTGGGGAATATCCTTCTCGACGTAGTAGAGCCCCGGCTCGGGGCTGAAGGACGGACCGGCGGGCGGCCACGGGACCTCGGGGCCGCTGACGTTCCAGCCGGCGAAGTGCTTCTCCAGCTTGGCCAGGACCTCCTGGGTGTCCACATCCCCGGACACGCCCACCATGATGTTGTCCGGACGCCAGTATTTCTTGTGGAACTCCACCAGGTCGTCACGGCCCAGCGCCTCCAGATTGGCCTCGGTCAGCACCGTGGTGGAGAAGTGGCCCTCGCCGTACATCAGCCAGTTCCACTCCCGGGAGGAGATGCTCTGCGGGCGGTCGTTACGCTGCTTCATGCGCTCCAGCCTGTTGTCCTTCTCGATCTGCAGGCGATCTTCCTGGAAGCCCGGCGACTTGAGAATCTGGAAGAGAAGCTCCAGCCCCTCGTCCAGGACCGGGCTGATGCAGTCCAGCGAGGCACCGGCGGATGTGTCGGAGGAAAAACTACCGAGGTTGGCAGCCAGGAAGTCCACCTTTTCGTCGAACTCCTCCGCCGACATGCCTCCCGCTCCGCCGCGACGCAACATGAGTCCGGTCATGGCGGCCAGGCCCGGCTTGCCCTCCGGGTCCAGGAAGTCCCCCGCCCGCACCCGAATGGTCACATCCACCAGAGGCAGGCTGCGATCCTCCGCCACGTACACCACGATGCCGTTGCTCAGCGTGTGGCGGTACTTGTTGCCATCCGGCACGGTGAAGTCGAGCTCTCCGTACTCGATGTCGTTGGGGTGGGCGGGGATCTTGCCCTTGCCGCCCTTCTTCTTCGCCTCGGCTGACAGGGCTGCCAGCACACAGACCACGAATACGACGAGAATCCGCCGTTTCATCATTCACCTCCCTGGGAAAGCTCCTGGATCCGCGCTCGGATCCAGTTCTCCACGATCTCGATACCCTTGAGGAACTGCGCCGGCACGGATCCCTTCTGCTGCTCGATCTGACCGAGGAACGCCTGCAGCTGCGCAGGGTCCTCCATACCGCGCAGCTGGCGCAGTTGCTGCTTGACCATCTGCTGCTGCTGCTCGGGAAGGTCGGCCACCTCCGGCGGGAACTCCTCCTCCTCCGCGGCGCCCTCCTTGCGGTAGTAGTGCGCTACCGCGCGGTTCTCCTCGGTGAGATACTTCGCCGCCACCCGCTTGACGTCGTCTGCGTTCACCGCCATGGTCTTCGACGCCCAGTTGCTCAGGTAATGCCAGTCGCCGCTGTTGTCGTAGATGAGAAGCTGCAACAGCAGGAAGAACGGGCTCTCCAGCCGACGGAAGGCGTTGGCCTGGATCTGGTTCTTCACCTTCTGCAGCTCCCGGTCGGGGATCTCCTCGTCAATCATCTTCTGCAACTCGGCGTACCAGCCGTCCTCGAGCTGCTGTGGCGTGCCCTCGCCCTTGGTCTGGGCGGAGAACGAGAAGTTGCCCGCGTACTTGTCCGAACTCTGCCCGGACCCGGCATTACTGGCGATCTCCTTGTCCAGCACCAGCGATTTGTAGAGGCGCCCGGTGCGGCCGTTCATCAACTCCGCCAGCACGTCCAGCGCGTAGGAGTCCGCATGCATGAACGGCACCGTGTGGTACCGCACGTTGATCTGCGGCTGGCAGTCACACTCGGCGGTCATGCGCTTCTCCGCGACCTGCTCCATCTCCAGGGTGGGCACGTCCGGTGCCACGCTGTCGCTGCCGGGCAGCCGGCCGAAGTAGCGCTGGGCAAGGGCCTTGACCTCGTCCATGTCGAAGTTGCCCACCAGGCTGACGGTGAGATTGTTGGGGGCGTAGAACGTGTCGAAGTAGCGGTCCGCCTGCTGCTTGCTGATGACTCGCAGGTCCGAAGGCCAGCCCACCACCGGCCAGCTGTAGGGGTGGGACTCCCAGAACATGGCGTTGAACTGCTCGCGGAACTTGCCGGTGGGCGTGGACTCGGTGCGCAGGCGGCGCTCCTCGTACACCACGTCGCGCTCGGAGTAGAACTCACGAAACACCGGGTTGAGCAGACGATCCGACTCCATCCAGAACCACAGCTCCAGCTTGTTGGCCGGCACCGTGATGAAGTAGATGGTGAAGTCCTCGCTGGTGCCGGCGTTCATCCCGGAAGCTCCGGCGCCGGTGTAGATCTGATCGAACTCGTCCTTGATCATGAGCTCGCGCTGCTCCTCGATGAGCTCCGCGAACTTCTTCTCCAGCTCGATCTGTTCCTCGGTGCGGTTCTCCGGGTCGAACGGGTCCTCGATCTCGCCGCGCCGCCAGCGCTTGCGCTGATCGCGGTAGATCTCCCGGATGCGGGTCTGTATTGCCTCTTGCTCGTCGATGATCTTCAGGTCACGGTCGATGTCGGTGGTGCCCACCGTATGAGTGCCCTTGAACATCATGTGCTCGAACAGGTGGCTTATCCCGGTGATGCCGGGCCGTTCGTTCGCCGACCCGACCTTGGCCACCCAGCCGGCGCTCACCGTGGTCAGCTCCGGCCGCTGGACCAGCAGGAACTTCATGCCGTTGTCCAGCGTGAACTCCTCCACCGGCACCTCGGCCTTGGTCTCCGCCCCTACCGGCGGTGCCGCCAGGGCCAGCATGGCCAGCGCCACAGCCCAACCTGCAACGTGTTTCTTCATGTCAAGACTCCCCTGAATCATGAGTTCGGCAACGAACCATTCTGGACGAAAAGGATGCGCGGCGCAACGTGGGCCACACGCGGTTCAAGGCTGCGGCGCCCCGGTTTCCACGGCGCCCCCGGCCTCCTTCAGGGCGCGCCGGGCCATACGGGTCACCAGGAGGGTCACCGCCAGGGTCGCCAGAAGCCCCACCACCTGCATCCCCGTCTTGCCCCACGAGCCGGCGCCGGTGGCGGACTCGGCGACCTGGGCACCGGCGGCGCCGATATAGACGTAGAGCAGTGAGCCGGGGAGCATGGCGACCCACGACGCCAGCACATAGGGCCAGAAGCGGATGCCGGTAAGACCGTACGAGTAGTTGAGCAGGTTGAACGGGAATACCGGCGACAGGCGGGTCAGCGCGACGATCTTCCAGCCCTCCCGGGCCACGGCGCGGTCGATGGCGGCGAACTTCTTGTTGCCCGCCACCCAGCGCTCCACGCGGGAGCGCAGGAAGTAGCGCGCCAGCAGGAAGCACATCGCCGCCCCGGTGGTGGCGGCGATGGAGACCAGGATGGTGCCGGTGACCACGCCGAAGGTCACGCCCGCGCCGATGGTCAGGGCCGATCCCGGGATGAACGCCACCGTGGCCACCACATAGGCAAGGCCGTAGACCAGCGGCCCCAGGGGCCCGAAGCCATCCACCCAGCCGCGCAGACGCGCCACCCAGCCGCCGGTCGCCGCCTGCGTGGAAGGAGGTCGAACCGCCGGATCCGGCGCCACCGCCGCATTGAGCGACCAGTCGTAGTCCTGGAACGAGACCGGCGGCGCGCCTTCGTGCTCATCAATGAAGGCCGCTACCTGCGCAGAAGCGAACGGGCGGACGTAGGCAGCAACGGTGGTGGCCGACCGGCGCCATCCTTCTCCGGTGAAGTCGCTGCCGTACCAGTCGAAGTATCTCGAGAGAATCAGCGTACCGTGCTCCACGCGCACGTTGTCCCGGTCAGCGAGGAACGCGGCCTCCAGCTGGTCCAGCTGGTGCTCCAGGTCCGCGCCGTCGAGCGCCCACGGCGGTAGCGGGGCACAGGACCGCGACGCACAGTTGACGGCAAAGTGAAGGCGTGGATCGCGGAAGAACGGACGCAGGATCTGATGCTCGATCTCGTCCAGCGTGAGCGCATAGCCTCCCACCACATGCCGGACGGTCTTCCAGACGCCGGGAATATCGCGGATGGTGGATACGTCCGGATGATCCAGGATGGTGCGCACCGTGAGTGCGTTGTAGGCGTTGGCAAGCAGCGCCTCGAGCTCCGGGGCAGCCAGCGAGGACAGGTCCACGTCCGCCACCTCGGCCAGGTACGCATCCAGCTCGGCGCGATGCTGCTGCAGGTAGCGATAGTCCACCAGCCCATCCCCGGTCCCGTGTTCCAGCAACGCTCCCCAGGCGGCGTGATCAAAGGTCGCCCGGCCGGAGTCCAGCGCGCTCTGCACGGCCTCGGACACCGGTCCCTCCACCCTGCGCGCCTGCGGCGCACACGCCGCCAGCATCGACACCAGTGCCAACAGCACGAACTTCACTTGCCGGTGGTTCATCGCCTGCCCCAGCGCCGGGTCAGCAGGCGCTTCGCCATGGGGGTCAGCCTGCCGCGCATGAAAGCATCGGCGGGACGTCGCGATGCCTCGCCCCAGGTGGGATAGATGTGTGTGGTGCCGGAGATGGCAGGCAGCCTGATGCCCTGCTTCATGGCGAGGATGTACTCGTGCACCCAGTCGCCGGCGCCGGCGCCCACGCAGGTGGCTCCCAGGATGCGGCCCTTGCCATCGGCCAGCACCTTGACGAAGCCCGCGGTGGTGGAGTCACACACCGCACGATCCAGATCGGAGAGCTCGAAGCGATGCACGCTGTGCGGAACGCCCTTGTCCCTGGCATCACGCTCGCTCAGGCCCACCCGGGCGCATTCCGGCTCGGTGAACGTGCACCACGGAACCACGCGCAGGTCGAACTTCACCGGCCACCACGGGATGAGGATGTTGCGCGCCACCGCGCGCGCCTGGGCGTCGGCGAAGTGCGTGAACTGGTACGGTCCGGCCACATCGCCCACGGCGTGGATGTTCTTGCGGCTGGTGCGCAGGAAGGCGTCCACCTCGACGCCGCCCCGGTGCACCTTCACCCCGACCTCCTCGAGGCCGAGATCCTCCACGTTGGGGCGACGGCCCACCGCCAGCAGCAGCGCACCGAAGTCGCGCTGGAACGTCTTCTTGCTCGATAGCTGCTCCAGCGTGGCGCGCACCGCGCGCGGCCCCAGTTCCGCCGGGCCGGGCTCCACCTTCCTGAGGGTGTGACCCAGCAGGAGGTTCACCCCGTCGGCCTGCAGGGACGACGCCACGGCCGAAGCGGCGTCCTCGTCTTCAACCCCCAGCACCTGGCCCAGGGCCTCCACGGTGGTCGTCTCGACGCCCAGCCGGGCCATGACCTGCGAGATCTCACAGCCGATGGGACCGGCGCCCACCACGCACAGCGAGCCGGGGGACTCCGTGGTCTCATCGAAGAAGGTCTCGTTGGTGTGAAACCGGACGCGGTCGAGCCCCTCGATGGGCGGCACCAGCGGCCGGCCGCCGGTGGCGAGGACCACATGATCGGTCTGCAGTTGCCGGTCACCGGCGAGCACCTGCCGGGGTGACAGCAGCTTGCCCGCTACGCCGTGGAAGACATCAATCCCCAGGCCCTCGAAGCGTTGCACCGAGTCATGATGCTCCAGGGCCGCGCGCACCCGGCGCATGCGCTCGAAGGCAGCACCCACGTCCGGCATGGGATCCTGGGCGGTGAGCCCGAAGCGATGCGCCGTACGAATCTCGTGCGCCACCCGGGCGCTCTTGATGAGCGCCTTGGAGGGAACACAGCCGGTGTTCATGCAGTCGCCGCCCATGCGGCCCTTCTCGATGAGGGCCACACGTGCCCCCAGTCCGGCCAGCGCGGCGGCGGTCACCAGCCCCCCCGGTCCCGCGCCGATGACCACCACGTTGTAGGTGCCTTCGCCCTTCTTCACCGTATCTCCTTGGAACACTTCTCGTCCTGAGGGGAAGGCGCCCAGTCTACCATGCCCTTCGACAGGCTCAGGGTTCCCAACGCCGGGTCCGGGTGGATTTGTTCCCCGCCGGCAGCCCTGGGCAATGGCCCCGGCTGTTGGGATACAATTCGTTCCGCTGGCCGGGAAGCCTCCCCCTGGATCCGTCAAGAAACATGCGCGCAAGGTAGATGCTGATGACCGAGAACCCTGCCTCACCGCACCCCTCCCGGGACTCGCCGTTCATGAAGGCGTGCCGCCGGGAAAAGGTGCCGTACACCCCCATCTGGCTCATGCGCCAGGCCGGCCGCTACATGAAGGAATACCGCGAGCTGCGCGACAAGACTCCGTTCCTCGAGCTGTGCAAGTCGCCGGAGTTGGTGAGCGAGGTGACGGTGCACGCCGCCCGGCGCATCGGCGCCGACGCCGCCATCCTGTTCGCCGACCTGCTGCTGCCCGTGGAACCCATGGGTTTGAAGCTGGCCTACAACAAAGGCGAGGGCCCTTCCATCGAGCCGCCGGTGCGGGACGGAGCAGGCGTGGACGCGCTCCGGGAGGTGGAACCACAGGACCTGGGTTACGTCTACGACGCCATCCGCTGCACCCGCCGCGATCTGCCGCAGGAGATCCCCCTCATCGGGTTCTGCGGCGCGCCGTTCACCGTCGCGTCGTACCTGGTGGAAGGAGGAGCCTCGCGCAACTTCCGCCACACCAAGGCGCTCATGTACGGCGACGAAGGTGCATGGACGGCCCTCATGGACAAGGTGGTACATGCCCACATCGGCTACCTGAAGGCGCAGATCGACGCCGGTGTGCAGGCGGTGCAGGTGTTCGACAGCTGGGTAGGCTGCCTGTCGCCGCATGACTACCGCCGCTACGTGATGCCGTACTCTCACGCGCTGCTGGCGGCGCTACCGGAGGATGTTCCCGTCATCCACTTCGGCACCGGCACCGGCACGTTCCTGGAGGACCTGCGCGCTGCCGGAGGTTCGGTGCTGGGGCTGGACTGGCGTGTGGAGCTGGACCGTGGATGGGAGACGGTGGGCCACGATGTGGCGGTGATGGGCAACCTGGATCCGCTGTCACTGTTCGCCGACACGGACCATCTGGAAGCCGAGGTCCGGCGCATCCTGGGCCAGGCGGAGGGCCGGCCCGGTCACATCTTCAATCTGGGCCACGGGATCCTTCCCGAGACGCCGGTGGACAACGTCTGCCGGCTGGTGGACCTGGTGCACGAGATCAGTCGTCGATAGCGACAGGAGAAACGATGTCGAGCGACGAACCCCGCATCGATTCGGTACTGCTCATCGGCTTCGGCGGCCCGGAGTCACCCGAGGAGATCCTGCCCTTCCTGCGCAAGGTGGTGGAGGGGCGCAACATCCCCGACCAGAGGCTGCGCGACGTGGAGCAACACTACCTTCACGTCGGCGGCCGGTCACCGTACAACGACTGGACCGAACGGCAGCGCGCGGGCCTCGAGAGCTGGCTGGAAGAAAAAGGGCGCCCTGTCCCGGTGTACGCCGGCATGCGCAACTGGGGTCCGCTGCTGGCCGATGTCATCGCCCGGATGACGGGAGACGGCAAGCGCTGCCCTCTGGGCATCATCCTGTCCGTACACCAGTCCGAGGCGAGCTGGGGGCGCTACCAACAGAGCGTGGCGCAAGCGGCGGACGATGCGCTGTGCGTGCGCTACCTCGATCCATGGTTCGATCATCCCCGCTTCCTGGAGGCCTGCGCGCTGCGCCTGGAGGAGAGCACCGGTTACGGCCGGGGGCAATGGCCGGCCCGGGTCCCGGTGATCTTCACGGCACACTCCATCCCCACGCAGATGGCGGCTGATTCCCCGTACGTGCAGCAACTGCGCGCGTCGTGTGAAGGGGTGGCAGCGCTGCTGCAACTGCCCGACTGGGAGCTGGCCTACCAGAGCCGTAGCGGTCCACCGCGGCTGTCCTGGCTGGAACCGGACGTGAACGACGCCCTGCGGGCGCGGGCTTCGCAGGGCGTGAAGGAAGTGGCCATCCAGGCGGTGGGCTTCCTGTGTGACCATGTCGAGGTTCTCTACGACCTGGACGTCGAGGCACGTGACACCTGTGGGGAGCTGGGCGTCACCCTGCATCGAGCCGGCTGCCTCAACGACCACCCGGAATTCATCGCCATGCTGGGCGAGTTGACCCTGGAGCACCTCACCGCATGAAGCGCGTCGTCGTCATCGGTGGTGGCATCACCGGCCTGGCCGCGGCGCACCGACTATGCGAACTGACCCGGGGAACGGTTCAGGTGCGCCTGCTGGAGGCGCGGGAACGTGCCGGCGGCTCCATCGCCACGCTGCGGCGGGACGGTCTCATCCTGGAGGAAGGTCCCGACTCCATCCTCACCGAGAAGGCCTGGGCGGTGGAACTTGCCGAGCGCATCGGCATTGCGGATCGACTGGTGGGGACACAGGATGCCCACCGGCGCAGCTTCGTGGTGCGCCGCGGCCGCCTCCACCCGACCCCCGACGGCTTCTACCTGCTGGCCCCTGCACGGTTGTGGCCGCTGGTGACCAGCGGAATCTTCACCCCGCTGGGCAAGGCGCGCATGGCCCTGGACCTGGTCCTGCCGCGACGCAAGTCCGAGGAGGACGAGAGCGTGGGCAGCTTCGTCCTGCGCCGCCTGGGCCGCGAGGCGCTGGACCGCATGGCACAGCCCATGATCGGCGGCATCTACGGCGCCGATCCCATGGAGTTGTCGCTGCAGGCCACCTTCCCGCGCTTCCTGGACATGGAGCGCGAGCACGGTAGCGTCATCCGCGCGCTGTGGGCGGGCGTCCGCCGGCGCAAGGCGCAGGCCAGCGGTGCGCGCTACGGCCTGTTCGTCACCTTCGACGACGGGATGCAGGTGCTGGTGGACGCGCTGCTCGAGCGCCTGCCGCCGGACACGGTGCGCACCGGTTGCGCCGTGAAGCGCCTGGAACCGGATGCCGGCGGCTGGAAGATCGTCACGGCGGAGGGGACGGAGACCGCGGACGCGGTGATCTCGGCGCTGCCCGCGTATCGCTCATCGGAATTGATCAACGTCTTCGATGCAGGGCTCGCCGGACGACTGCGGGACATCCCGTACGGTGCATCCGCCACGGTGAGCCTGGCGTACCGCGAAGCAGACGTGGCGCACGACATGGATGGCTTCGGCTTCGTGGTACCGGACGTCGAGGGATTCTCCATCCTCGGCTGCACGTTCTGCCACCGCAAGTACCCCGGCCGCGCCCCAAAGGGGATCGCCCTGCTGCGTTCCTTCCACGGCAGCCGCACCGCCATGTCATCGCCCGACGAGCTGGTCGCGTCTACGCGCAAGGATCTGGAGCTTCTGCTGGGCGTACACGCGCAGCCGGTGGCGGTGCACACGTCGCGCTTGCCCGGCTCCTTGCCCCACTACCCGGTGGGCCACGCCTCCCTGGTAGCGGACATCGAGGCGAAGCTCGCCGCCCACGCCAACCTGGCGCTGGCCGGGAATGCCTATCATGGCCTGGGCCTGCCGGACTGCATTCATGGCGGCGAGGTCGCCGCACAGAATATCCTGCAGGGCCTGAACGCCGTGGAGGGATAGCAATCCGCGCTGGAGGCCCGCCCGGAAAGTCTGGCCTCTGGCATCGGCCCCGGCCGAACGGTAGACTGGACGTTCTCATCGCCAGCAACCGGGTGGCCCCGTGTCGCCTCCAGGAGCCCGCACCATGCACAACCCCGAAGTTCCGGAGACCTTTGAAGGCTGGAACATCCTGCACCAGATGTTCCAGATTGACTGGGAGGCATGGAAATCCTGGGATGGCGACCACCAGCGAGAGATCGCCGAGGAGGCCAGCGGAGTGCTGCTTGCCATGGAGCAGCGCGAGCAGGGAGCCACCGCCCTGGTCCAGTTGCTGGGCCACAAGGGCGACCTGATGCTGATCCACTTCCGCCCGACGTTCGACGACCTGGCGCAGGCGGAACTCGACCTGACGCGCACCGGCCTGCACGACCTGCTCCTGCCCACCACATCCTTCGTCTCGGTGGTCGAGCTGGGGGTCTACGAGCTCACGACCAAGCTGCACCGCGAGATCAAGGACCGCGGAGAGGAGCCGGGCAGCGAGGAGTTCGACAAGGCGTTCGACGAGGAGATGGCCAAGAATCGCGAGCGCATGCTCGGCCGCCTGTTCACCGACTTTCCGAAGCGCAGGCAGGTGTGCTTCTACCCCATGGACAAGCGCCGGGGGGAGAGCCACAACTGGTACCGGGTGCCGTTCGAGAAGCGCGCCGCCATGATGCGCGAGCACGGCATGATCGGGCGCCAGTACGCCGGCAAGGTGAACCAGATCATCTCGGGATCCATCGGCTTCGACGACTGGGAGTGGGGCGTGGACCTGTTCGCCGATGATCCGTTGGTGTTCAAGCAACTCATCTACGAGATGCGCTTTGACGAGGTCAGCGCGCTCTACGCCGAGTTCGGTCCGTTCTATTTCGGGCTGCAGTTCTCCGCCGCCGAGTTGCCGAAGCTGCTGGCCGGGGAGGTTCCGGCGCTACAGGTCTGAGTCGGGGCGCCTGGCGAGCGAGCGCGTCGCCAGCAGCATTCCCGCGGCGAAGAGCGTCAGCCCCAGGATGTCCAGCCAGAGTGGTTGAAGGCTCCCTACCGCATCATCGGTGTATCCCGGTATCTCGAGACCGAGCAGACCACCGACGATGAAGCCCATCGCGTTGTTCAACGCGTGGCCCGCGAGCGCCGGTCCCAGGGAATTCGTCCGCAGGCACCACCAGCCGTAGATGATTCCCAGAACCAGGGCCGGGCCGAACTGCCAGGGATTCATGTGCAGGGCGCCGAAGAATAGCGCCGAGACCAGGATCGCCTTGCGCGCCGAGTATCGCCTCAGGAATCCTTGAAGGATGGCCCCTCGAAAAAGGAATTCTTCCGTCACCGGTGCGATCACGACGAGCAACAGGAAGCTGGTGAGGCCAGTGGATTGAAGCCCCGAGAACAGGCTGACGACCCATTCCGGAGGCGGCAACGCAAGGCTGATCACATTGGCCAGCTCGGAGCCCAGGATGCTCCATCCCACCGCCGTGAACAGGACGGCGAGCCAGAAGCCCCTCGGAACGGCGGCGAAGGGAAAGATCTCCCGGGCCGGCCTGCGGGCCGCTCGCACGGCGAGCCACAGGACGAGACCGAACGACAGCAGGTTGGCCACGCCGATGAGCAGGGCGGGATCCGGTTCGAAGCCGGCGACGCTGGCCACCAGCGCGACCACAACCCCGATAAACCCCTGAACAAGCACGAGGAGCACCAGGAGCGCTATTACCTGCCGGATCGTGGGATAGGGCGGGGGGGCAGGCGGAGCCTGAAGCACAGCGGAGTCCGCTGCCTCGCATGGGCTTGGGGGAATTTGCTGCTCTTCCATTTTGTCCTCCTGGTTGATCGTCAGGTTAGAATGTCCCGATGATTCCCGCAAGCATACTCCTTGTCGCTAAACGGCACCCCACATGACGTGAATTGGTAGGTCACGAGCACGGCGATCGAGGAACGTCATCAGGCAAGCGCCTCCCACGTTCTCTCCCGCCGTGGCCATCATCGGCATCATCGCCGTGGTGGCCATCCCGAGCATGCTCGACGCCATCGACCGGGGCAAGCAGAAGCGCACCATGAGCGACATCCGCTCGGTGGGCATAGCGGTCGAGACGTACTCACTGGACTTCCACAGCTATCCGCGCAACGTGACCACGCTCACCCCCGTCCGCACCAGCGTGAAGAGTTTCCTGGTGCCCATGGTCTTGTCGACACTTCCGGATCTTGACGGCTGGAGCCGGGACATCCTTTACCAGTCCAGCACAAGTGGCTCGGCATACACCGTCCGCAGCTACGGCAAGGACTCGTTCTACTCCAGCGCCTCCTCCGGCAGGACCAGCAACTTCGACTGCGACATCGTCTACCTGAACGGGGGCTTTGTCGCCTGGCCGGAGGGGATCCAGACCTGAACACCGGGCTCGCCGTGGGTGGGGTAGAATGCCGCGATGATCCCCGCAAGCATCCCTCTGGAGAGCAGCGAGGCCGAGCGCATCGCGCGCGACGTCTACGGGCTTGAGGCGCAGGCGGAGCCCCTTCCCGGCTATGTGGACAGCAATTTCCTGCTGCGCATTTCTGCCGGTGAGCGCCGCGTGCTCAAGGTCTCACCTTCTGCTGTGGACCGCCAGGCGCTGGAGTGCCAGACCCATGCGCTGATCTACCTGTCGGATACCCCCCTGGCGGACCTTGTACCTCGCATCATCCCTGCGCTGGACGGCCGTGCTCTGTCTTCCGTGGACCACGGCGTCGTGCGGCTGGTGTCGTATCTGGAAGGTGTCCCCCTGGCTCGTGTGGAGAACCGCCCCCCGGGTCTGCTGCGGGATCTGGGTGGCACGCTGGCGCGTCTGGACCTGGCACTGCGAGGCTTCCATCATCCCGGCGCACACCATTCGCTGGCCTGGGACCTGACCCGGACCCACGAGCTGGGCCGGCTCGCGCGGCACATCCAGGGGCCGGACCGGCGCAAGCTGGTGCAGCGCCACCTGGATCACTTCCGCACCGAACTGGTGCCACGCATCGCCACGCTGGAACACGGCGTGATCCACAACGACGCCAACGACCACAACCTGCTGGTGGGTGGAGCGGACGGCGAGTCCCCCACCCTGAGCGGCATCATCGACTTCGGCGACATGCTGCACACCGTGGTCGTGGCCGAGCTCGCCATCGCCTGCGCCTACCTCATGCTGGACAGCACGGATCCGCTGGCCGTGGCGTCACAGATGGCCTCCGGGTATCACGCCGGGAGGCCGCTCACCGGGCCGGAGCGCACGATGCTCTTTGACCTCATCGTCGCCCGGCTGTGCGCCAGCGTCCTCATGTCGGCCGAGGGACGGCATCGCAGCCCGGACAACGAGTACCTGCTGATCTCCGAGCAGCCCGCCTGGAGACTGCTGGAGAAGCTGAGCATGATCGACCGCGACGAGGCCACGGAGAAACTCACGGGCTCTCTGGAGGACCACGGCACGCCGGCGCGCAGCGCTGCGGAGCTGCTGGCCGTAAGGCGGCGGCACCTGGGCCGCAACCTGAGCGTCTCGTACAGCGACCCGCTCAAGATCGTCCGCGGCCAGGGACCGTATCTGTACGACGAACGCGGCCGTCGCTACCTGGACCTGGTGAACAACGTCTGCCATGTGGGCCACTGCCATCCGCACGTAGTGGCCGCCGCGCAACGCCAGATGGCACTGCTCAATACCAACACCCGCTACCTGCACGATCACCTGGCGGAGTACTCCGTGCGGCTGACGGCCACGTTCCCCGAGCCGTTGAGCGTCTGCTTCTTCGTGTGCACCGGCACCGAGGCCAACGACCTGGCCCTACGCCTGGCGCGCGCCCACACGGGCTGCCGCGAGCTGGTGGTGGTGGACCACGCCTATCACGGCCATTCGCCCTCCCTGGTGGAGATCAGCGCAACCAAGTGCGAGGGACCGGGCGGCGAGGGCCTGGCCGCCCACGCACACAAGGTGCCGCTTCCCGATACCTACCGCGGCCCGTTCCGTGGGTCCGATGCCGGGGCGGAGTATGCCCGCCTGGTGGCCGAGGCGGTGCAACGTGATGGACCGGTGAGCTTCATGGCCGAGTCGCTCATCGGCTGCGGCGGCCAGATCATCCCGCCGCAGGGCTTCCTCGCCGGCGCCTACCAGGCCACACGGGCCGCCGGCGGCGCGTGCATCGCCGACGAGGTGCAGGTGGGGTTCGGACGGGTGGGCACGCACATGTGGGCGTTCGAGTGCGGCGGCGTGGTACCCGACATCGTGACGCTGGGCAAACCCATCGGCAACGGCCATCCCATGGCGGCGGTGATCACGACGCCCGAGATCGCGGCCTCGTTCGACAACGGCATGGAGTACTTCAACACCTTCGGAGGCAATCCCGTGTCATGCGCCGTGGGGCTGGCGGTCCTGGAGGTCATCGAGCAGGAGGCCCTGCAGCAGCATGCCCTGGAGATGGGGACGCTGCTTCTGGAGGGGCTATGCCGGCTGCAGGACAGGCACCGTCTCATCGGCGACGTGCGCGGCCTCGGTCTATTCCTGGGGGTTGAGCTGGTGCGGGATCGCGGCACCCTGGAGGCAGCCGATGTGGAGGCAAGCGATGTCATCGACGCAATGCGCGCGCACGGCTTCCTGCTGAGCACCGATGGACCGCTGCACAACGTTCTCAAGATCAAGCCGCCCATGGTGGTCGGGGCGGAGGACCTCACCGCGATGCTGGAAGCACTGGACGAGGTGCTCGGCAAGATCGAGAACAGAGCCTGATTGAGCACTTCCCTTTCCTCCATGCCCCGGGATACACTGGCGCCGTCATGGTGGATCATCGGGACAAGGAGCTCCTGGACATTGCAACGGCGGTGAACGGCGCCGCAAACCTGGATGAACTCGTCCGTGTGGTGATGAAGCGCGTCGGCGAGTTGATGCCGTTCGATCGCGCCTCCATCGCGCTGAAGGATCCCGCCTCCGAGATGCTGGTGGTGCACGATCTCACCGGCAGGGTCCCCAACGGAGATGTAGACGCGGACCGCGGCAAGAAGATCCCGCCGACCCGGGATAATGTCCTGGGCTGGGTGTTCCTCAGCGGCAGGCCCCACCTGCGCCGCGCCGACGTCGATGTGGCCCGCTTCCAGCCGGCACAGGGCGGGCGGGAAGTGATATCGCATATCGTCGCGCCGCTGCTGGGCCGGGAGGGGACGCTGGGGCTGCTGAACATCGGCAGCTTCACGGCGCAAGCGTTCCGGCCGGAGGACGTGCCGCTGTTCTCCAGCTACGCACGGCTCACGGCCATCGCCATCGAGAATCTGCGCAACTACGAGCGCGCCCGGGAGTCCAGCATCCGCGACGGCCTCACCGGTGCCTACAACCATCGCCACTTCAAGGACGTCCTGGCCAGGGAGCATGAACGGGTGCAGCGCTACGGTGGGCACCTCTCGCTTCTGCTGCTGGATATCGACCGCTTCAAATCGTTCAACGATCGCTTCGGCCATCAGGCCGGGGATCAAGTCCTGGTCAAGACGGTGGCGCTGCTCCAGGGGCAGCTACGCCCCTCGGACATGGTGTTCCGCTACGGCGGCGAGGAGTTCGCCGTGCTGTTGCCCGCCACCGCAGCCGAGGACAGCGTCGCCGTGGCCACCAAGCTACTGCGCATCCTGCGCAGCTCCAACACCTACCGGCACGACCGCAGCACGGAGTGCAGCGTCACCGCCAGCATCGGCGGCGCGTGCGCGCCCCAGGACGCGATGACGCCGGAGGCGTTGCTGGCCTGCGCCGACCAGGCCATGTACCGCGCCAAGGCCTGCGGGCGTGATGGCTTCATCGCCTTCTCGGAGATCTCCACGGTGCAACAACTGGGCGAGGAACTGGAGAAGGGCGGCCGCTCGGTGCCGGAGGCACTGTTCCTGGCCGCGTCGGAGATCCCCGAGTGCCACAACCGACGGCTGATCTTGATGACGGACCAGCTGGCCAACGCCCTGGGCTTGCCGGAGGAGCAGCGCATCAACGCGCGCATCGCCGCGTTCTACCACGACATCGGTGAGACCGGCATTCCGCGCGAGTTGCTGGAGCGCCCGGGGCCGCTGGACGCGCGGGAGCGCTCGCTGGTGCGCTCGCACCCGGTGGTGGGCGAGAGCCTGCTGCGCCGCATCCTGCGCATCGGTGACGTGCTGCTGGCGGTGCTCCATCATCACGAGCGCTTCGACGGCACGGGCTACCCCGCGCGCCTGCGCGGCAAGGAGATCCCGCTGCTGGCGAGGATCCTGGCGGTGGCGGAGGTGTTCGACGCGCTCACATCGAAGCGCTCGTACCGGGATACCTATTCGGCACCGAAGGCCCTGGATGTGCTGCGTGACTCCGCCGGCTACCATCTGGATCCGGAGATGGTGGAGCGCTTCATCCAGACCCAGGCAGAGCCGTCGGCGGCCATGGAGGGCGGGGGGTAGTGCACGGTCCTCAATTCGCCGGCGGTCGTAGGCTGACCCTGAGCGAGTAGCCCGCGCTTCCTGCCAGGCCACCGGCGATCATCGCGACCAGCATGGTGGCCGCCAGCACGGTGCCGGGTGATCCCACCTGTAGCATCTCGGCGACACGCTGCGAGACCAGCTGTGCCGAGGTGGTCAGCTGCCAGGCTGCCGCGACGAGCCACAGGCAGCCCGCTCCCAGCATCCCCGAGCGGAAGCCGTCCCAGCCGGAGGAGCCGGCCAGCGCTCCGTAGACGAACGGCACCACCACGATCCACCACCAGAAGTGCGTCACCAGCTGCAGGACGAGGATCGCCGCCAGACAGAGGAGCGAGCCACGCAGAGTCCGCATGCCTCAGTTCCCCCCTTCGAGCACGGCCCGACCTACGATGCGCTCCGATGTGGACTCCGGCGAATCCAGGTAGAGCAACTTGTACATCTCGCCCCGCACCCAGCCGTCCACGAAAGCATCGTAGTGCGGCGAGCCGGGGTTGCCGGAGGGTCCGCCGGGATAGATGCCCCAGGCTTTGACCTTCGGACCCAGCGCCACCACCATGCGCCAGGAGGGGCCGAAGGAGCGGCTGGTGGCATTGATCACGCCCGCACGGCCCGAGGTGGGGAGCGCCAGCCTGCTGAACGCGGGGATGCGCGCCAGGTGGCGGATGTGGGTCCCCCGTGCGCGGCCCCACTCCCATGCAGTGCCACCCGGTCCGTGGTCCTCCACGACCTTCCGGAAGGCGGCATGGAAAGCCCGGCGCAGTACCTCGCCGACCGCTTCCTCCGTGGTATCCCAGGCAGAGGGGTGCAAGATACGATCCGCCGTCACATCGCGCCCGGGACGGCGAAGATCCTCGCCGAGCAACTCGTCCCACAGGGTGCGGCTCACCTCGCGCCACCAGGCATCGAACAGGACTGGCGCCCGGCTCTCGGCAGCGTAGCGGTAGTCCCACGCAGCCAGCAGGTCGCGCGCGCCGGCCTCCTCCGGCGCGAGCCCTGCCTCTTCGAGGGTGCGGAGAAATGTCGGGAGCATGCGACGCGCGTGATGGCCCAGCGCGTCGAGCTGCAGCTCCATCATCTGCTCCGGCGTCACCGAGGTCAGCCGCTCCAGCTCCTCGTTGATGCGCGCGCCACGACCGTGGGCCGAGTAGCCACCGCCCAGGAAGTACGGGTAGTCAGGCGCCACGGGCGCCTGGTTGGCCGAGCTGACGTAGCCGCGCTGCGGGTTGCGCACCTGCGGCACGTGGTCCGCCGGGATCCAGCCGTGCCAATCGTACCCCGGGTCATCCCCGGCGGACAGGAACCGCCCCTGTCCGTCCCAGCGCAGGGGGAACTTGCCGTTGTGCC
The DNA here is from genome assembly GCA_965371955.1 of uncultured bacterium. Taxonomy (GTDB): domain Bacteria; phylum Acidobacteriota; class Polarisedimenticolia; order CBDVAL01; family CBDVAL01; genus CBDVAL01. Next base: position 21,243 of record CBDVAL010000006.1, read on the forward strand.
GGATGGCGATGTCGCCGTCCAGGGAGGCAAAGGCGAAGTTCTGTGCCGGGCTGTCGTAGTAGGACAGTGCCTCAACGTAGTCGTCGTGATTGCGCGCACGATTCAGGAGGAGGAACGCTGCGGTCTCGTTGGACGGATCGTGTCCGGTCCAGCGCATGGCGGCGCCGGTGGGGATGTCGGAGTCGAACGGTGTCTCGCTGTCACGATACGCCACCGGCCCGTGGTGGGTGTAGAGCACCTCCTCCTCCACGGGTTCTCCCCAACGCACGTCGATCTCCTCCGTCCGCACGCGGGTGGGCAGCCAGTCCCCGCCGTGGCGGTACTCGCCACCGGATTCGTCGCGAAACTCGATGCGGTACCAGTCCAGGACGTCCGTCTCGGCGTTGGTGACGCCCCAGGCCACCCGATCGTTGAAACCGATGATGATGGTGGGCGCGCCGGGAAGCGACACGCCGTAGGCATTGCCCTCGGGCGATGCCAGCTGGATCTCGTACCAGATGGAGGGCAGGTTCAGCCCCAGATGCGGGTCGCTGGACAGGATGGGATGGCCGCTGGCGGTACGCTCCCCCGAGACCGCCCAGTTGTTGCTGCCCCGGGCGGACTCCGGCTCCACCGGCTGTGAAGGCTCGCTTCTTCCCTGGGCCTGGCGTTCCCGGGGAATCGCCGGTGCGGGGATGGGCTCGAAGTTCCACGCGGTCCCCGCCGGGATCACCGGATCCGTCACGGGACCGATGGCCGGGTAGAGGCGCCGGGCCATCTCGCCCCCGAGCTGCTCCAGCGTCCGGGTGTGCACCACCTCGCGGTTCAGGCCGGTGAGGTTCCACGCCATGTACTCGAACAGCAGCGCCGAGTGCAGCACGGTCCAGTGCTCGGGCTCGTAGTCGAGGATCTTGAACTCCAGCGGCAGGGTCTTCCGGGTCAGCCCATCGACCCAGGCGTTCACCCCGTCGGCGTACGCCTGCACCACCGCCAGGGTCTCCGGCGACTCGTGCAGTGCCTGCACCCGCGCCTCGGCCCCGTACCCGATCCCCAGACGCCGGCGGTAGCGGTCGTAGTCCAGCAGCCGTGCTCCCAGGACCTCCGACAGCCGCCCGGCGGACGCGCGGATCTGGAAGTCCATCTGCCACAGGCGATCCCGCGCGGTGACGTAACCCTGGGCGAAGTACAGGTCGTGCGCGTTACGCGCGAACAGGTGCGGCACCCGCCGGTCGTCCCACAGCACCTGCACCGGTTCCTGCAGGCCGCGCAGCTGCAGCCGCTGCGGCAGCCGGTCCAGGGACTCACCGTTGGCCCAGAAGCCGGCAAACGGATCCAGAAACGGGCCCAGCGGCGGGATGGGCCGGGGCGTGAACTGCAGGAAGTAGAAGCTCGTCCCGAGCAGGGACATCAGGACGATGAAACGGACCCAGCGAAGCATGATGGCGTTACCCCTGGCGCCGCAGATCCATGGACCACGAGCCGCTGCCTGCCCACAACACGTACGAGCACAGGACGATTGCCAGCAACGGAATGATCGGCGCTTCCGGCTGCAACGGAAAGAGCTCGGGATTGTGAACGACCAGATGCACGTAGGTCGCCACCATCATCATGACAATCGCCACAAGACTGGCCACGCGCGCGAACAGGCCGACCAGTAGCAGCACCCCTATGACAGACTCCGCAAGAGGAACGAGCCACATGTTTGCCGAGTGGAACGGCAGGCCGGATTCGGTCAACTGGCCCGAGAATGCGCTCCGGAGGCTGGGCACCACAAGCTTCATCACACCGGTTGACAGGAATAGTAACCCCAGGAGGATGCGACATGACCCAGCGGCGCTGCTACAACGCGTATGCCGGATGCGATTCAGAACAGCGTCCATACGAGATTCTCCTTCTTGGGACCGGCGGGGAGCAGGCGATCCGTCCGGCCGTGGTCACCCGGCTTATCCCTTTGGATCGGCCCTGACGTAGATGCTCCTGGGTGCCTCGTCAAAATACTTGAACAGGGCAGGGCATAGCCAACCCTCCGCAGCAGGGTCTTCCGTCCGATACCAGTTGCCACCGGCCTCTTCCCGAACCCAGATGAGCTCCTGCTGGCTTCCGGGGAACGGGGCGCCGGAACACGTCAACCGAAATCCGTCCCTGGCACCGGGTATCTCGGCCACGAGCGTATCGATTATCCCCGGCATGCCGGCAATAAAGGGTTCACGATGGAGCCCAACCGCAGCGTCATCGAAGACCCAGGTACCGCTAAACCAGTAGGGTGCGATCACGGTCAATGTATTCGTCATCTCGCTTGCAGTATATATGACAGTTTTGTGCTTTCGGGGACTGGAGGATATCCTGCAGGGCGACCCCGGGGGGATCGATGCGGACTTTACTTGCCATCCTGGTGCTGGTCGTTGCCGCCGCTTGTGCGACGAGGCCGCTGGTGCAGGTGGAGCTCCCGCAGGTGCAACCGGCGGAATCGTTGAAGGTGTTCCCGCCGCAGTGCGAGGAGATCCCGCTGGCGCTCTACCCGGACGTGGAGAGGGATGAACGGCCTGAGCAGGTCACCGTCAAGGTCACCTTCACCATCGACAAGCTCGGTCGCGTGGAGGACGTATCGGCCGGGGGAGTCGGCGAGATGGACAGGTCGGAGCCTTACCTGGCGGCCTCCATCGCTGCCGCCGGGACCCTGCGCTGCAAGCCTGCCGCCCGCCTTGCCGGTGAGTCGTCCGAGGCGCTGGCGTTCCAGCCCATCCCCTACCGCTCGTCGTTCGTCTACCACTTCTTCCGCGACGAGAAGAAAGCCCGCGTCGCCGACTCATCACCGGAGAGGAAACCATGAGCTTGCGAGTCATCACCGAGCGAGTCGCCGTCTCCACCCAGGGCGACTCCGAGATTCACGACCTGACACCGGACGTGACGGCATTGCTGGAGAAGCACAGGTTCCAGGAGGGAAGCGTCCTGGTGTTCGTCGCCGGATCCACCGGCGGCATCACAACGCTGGAGTACGAACCGGGGCTGCTGAAGGACCTGCCGCTGGCGCTGGAGAAGTTCGCACCCAGGGGCGGGCGCTACCATCACGAGGACACCTGGCACGACGGCAACGGCCATTCCCACGTGCGCTCGGCGGTGGTGGGATGCGACCTCACCGTGCCGTTCCACGACGGACGGCTGATCCTGGGGACCTGGCAACAGATCGTGCTGGTGGACTTTGACAACCGTCCGCGGCAGCGGGAGATCGTGGTGCAGTTCACCGGCACGCAGGCGAACTAGCGCGGAGCCCTAGGTAGTCTTCTTCTTGCGGCGGGCCGCTGTGGTCTTCTTCGCGCCCGGCTTTCGGGTGACCTTGCGCTTGCGCACCGGGGCCGCCTTCTTGCCCTGGATCTTCTCCAGTCGGTCCAGCCGGCGGTTCACCGCCTTGATCTCCTCCCGCGTGGGGACGCCCAGCCGGCTGAGCACGCTGGCCACCTGCGCGTCGAAGCTGTTGCCCACCTTGTTCCAGGCGTTCTTCACCTTGCCCCTGGCGCTCTTCACCGTGCGGCCCACCTTGGGCCGGTTGCGGCTCTCGAAATCCGCGCCGCGCTTCACCAGCGTCTTGAACACCTTGGACCCCTCCTCCTCGGCGGCGGCCAGGGCGCCCAGGCCCGCCAACCAGACCTTGCGGGTGGCGTCCTTCACATCGCTCGTCAGGTCCTTCACCTTCTTGCTTGCCATGGTTCTCTCCTGATCTAACCGGGCGGTGGCTGCAGCAGGAAGTCCAGCCGGTCGCCCGGCGTGAACTCCCGCGGCTCCTGTCCCCGGGCGAACAGCCGCGCCGGGGTGGTTCCCTTCAGTTGCACCTGGCCGTTCTCGATACGCAGCATGCACCCCTCGCGCAGGCCCAGGACGTACGGCCCGTTCTCCTCGTGGAACTCCTGGATACGCAATTCGCGGGTCTCTCCCTGGTGCGTGGACTCCGGATCGGGGTCCAGGTAGTGACAGTTCAGGTTGAACGGCACCAGCGCCAGCGCGTCGAACGACGGCGGCTGGACGATGGGCATGTCGTTGGTGGTTCGGATGGTCGCGCAGGCCAGATTGGACCCGGCGCTGGAGCCCATGTACGGCGTCCCCGCGGTCACGCGCTCGCGCATGAGTTCCAGAATCTTCAGGCGGTACATGGCGTCCAGCAGCCGGAAGGTGTTGCCGCCGCCCACGAAGTAGGCCTGCGCCGACTGCACCGCCGCACGCGGATCCGGGACCTCGTGCAGCGAGTCCAGGACATAGCCCATCTTGTCGAAGCACGCACGGGCGGCCGCGGCATAGCTGTCCTGGTCGTGCAGGGCGAAGGGGACGAACAGCACGCGTCCGGCACCGCCCAGGAAATCCTGAATCTCCGCGGCACAGTGATCCAGATAGCCGCCACCGTGCTGCGTGGAGTTGCTGATGAGCAACACCCTGCTCATCACTTCACCGCCAGCATCTCACGGACCACCTGGTTCACCAGTTTGCCGTCGGCCACGCCCTTGACCTGCGGCATGACCTTGCCCATCACCGCGCCCATGTCCTTGGGGGACGTGGCGTCACACGCCGTCACGGCTTCCTGGACGATGGCGCGGACCTCCTCCTCGGAAAGCTGCCGGGGCAGGTACTCCTGCAGCACGGCCAGCTCGGCCTCCTCCTGCGCCGCCAGATCCTCGCGGCCTCCCTTGCGGTAGCTGTCGATGGAGTCACGCCGCTGCTTGGCGTAGGCGGCGATGACCTGCACCGCCTCGTCATCGTCGAGGGTGTAGTCGCGGCCCTTCTTGGCCCTGGCCGCGACCTCCGCCTCCTGCATGCGGGAGCGCACCATGCGCAGCACTCCCAGGCGTAACTTGTCGCCGGCCTTCATGGCTACCTTGATCTGCTCGGCAAACTGTTCGCTGATGGACATGGCCTCTCCTCTCCGGCGGGATGCCGGACAGGCTCATCCTATAACTGGACTGCGGGGGGAGGCCAGTGGTCGGTGTGTGGAGTGCAGAGACCGGCGAAGTCCGGCTGGCTCAGGGGCCTTCCTTTTTCGCGGTTTTCTCGGCCTTCTCTGACTCGGGGGTGAGATGATCGAGCATGTGGGGCCCGATGGCGTTGGCAATGATGTCGTCGGGGAAGTGGCCCAGAGTAACGGCGATCTTCATCTGCTTGCCGTCGCGCAGGATGGTGAAGGTGAATCTCACTCCGGGCTTGAAGCTCTTCTGGACCTCGGCCAGCTTCTTCTCGTTCTCCGGCTCGAACGTGACGCCGTTCATGGCGGTCATGCGATCACCGGCCTTGAGACCGGATCTAGCCGCCGGACCCTCCGGGACGACGTTCGTGATCACCATCTCCCTGCTCGATTCCTCCCGCTCCAGGCTGATGCCGATCCAGCCCTTCTCCTTGTAGTGAGCCACCATCGCGTCCAGGCACTCCTGGGTGGTGAAGGTGCACTTGTAATCGTCCGCCAGTGCCGGGGAGACGAGAATACATCCAAGCGCGAAGATGAAAGCGCTGGTGATGAGTTTTCCGTTCATGACGCCGGACCTCCGTTCCGGGAAGAGACCGTCTCCCCGCCGGGCGTCTCCACTGTTCATCGGGACCAACGCGCACGCGCGTAGATGTGTTCCACCCGGCATTCCGCCACCGCCCGGCAGTTGCGCGGCAATCGCTGGAGTCCTAGCCTTGACCTGTATGATTGTATAAGACAATCTGGAGCGCTTGCCAGTGAAATGACGGCCTGAAACCAGTTATTACGCCTTCCGGGGAGAGAATCGTGCTCTTTTTACAAGATGGAAACACTTCCTGCCGTTTTTTCGTGCTGCTGCTTGTGGCCTCCTGGGCGATCACCGCCGTGCCGGGCGGCGCCGCGGACGAGGCGATGCTTCCCCCGGAGTCGTCATGGGATGGCGCCACCCGGGCGTTGATGGCGCCGGCGGACCACGCCTGGATCACACCCGCCGAGAGCTCGGGCCTGACCCGGACGCCCTCGTACGACGAGACGTTCGCCTGGCTGGATCGTCTGGTACGGGCCAGCCCGGCACTGCGGAAGATCTCCCTGGGCAGGAGCCAGGAGGGTCGCGACCTCTGGATGATACTGGCCTCCGCGGACGGCGCCTTCACTCCCGAGACCATGCGCGCCACCGGCAAGCCTCTGCTGCTGGCGCATGCCGGCATCCACTCGGGAGAGATCGACGGCAAGGATGCCGGCCTCATGCTGCTGCGGGACATGACCGTGCGCGCCACACGCAGCGATCTGCTGGCGCGCGTCAACCTGCTGTTCATCCCCATCCTCAATGTGGACGGCCATGAACGCTCGTCGCGCTTCGGCCGCATCAACCAGCGTGGCCCTGAACAGATGGGATGGCGCACCAACGCGCGCAACCAGAACCTGAATCGCGACTTCGCCAAGCTGGACACACCGGGCGTGCGCGCCCTGGTGCAGGTGTTCAACGACTGGCAGCCGGACCTCTACGTGGACCTGCACGTCACCGACGGCGCGGACTACCAGTACGACATCACCTGGGGCTTCAACGGAGATCATGCCTACTCCCCGCGCATAGCGCGCTGGCTCGAGGACCGCCTCGGCGCGGCAGCGAAGCGCGATCTGGAGGCCCGGGGACATGTGCCCGGCCCCCTCATCTTCCTCATCGAGCCCCGCGACCCGGACCAGGGGATGTTCGAGTGGACCGCCGGGCCGCGTTTTTCCACGGGCTATGGTGACCTGCGCCATCTACCCTCGGTGCTGGTGGAGAATCACTCGCTCAAACCGTACGACCAGCGCGTCCTGGGGACGTACGTGTTCCTGGAGAGCACCCTGCGCACGCTGGCGGAACACTTCGAGGAGTTGCGCACCGCCGTACAGGAGGATCGCTCGCGACGCGCCACTCCGGTCCCGCTGGCCTGGAAGGTCCCGGATGCCGAACCGGCCATGGTCGAGCTGCTGGGCATCGAGTCCCGTCTGGAGCCATCGCCGGTCTCGGGAGGGATGCATCTGGAATACACCGGCAGACCGGTGACGCTGCGCATCCCGTTGCTGCGCGCCACCGAGCCTGCCGCTCAGGCGGAGCGTCCCGTGGCGTACTGGGTCCCTGCCCAGTGGCCGGAGGTCATCGAGCGACTCGAGCTACACGGCATCCGCATGGAGCGCACCACGGAGTGGCGCGAGCTGGAGGTGGAGATGTATCGCGTGGAGGATGCCGGGTTGGAGGCCGACCCGTTCGAGGGCCATGCCCGGGTCACGGGCACGCCGCAGCCGGAGCGCCGCAGGCAGCGCTTCGCGCCCGGCTCGGTGCGGGTCCCCACCGATCAGGCGCTGGGAGACCTGGCCATGGTGCTGCTGGAGCCGGCCTCCGCGGATTCGTTCTTCCGCTGGGGGTTCTTCCTGGAGGCGCTGCAGCGCACCGAGTACGTGGAGGAGTACGTGATGGAGCCCATGGCCCGCCGCATGCTCCAGCAGAACCCGGAGCTGACCGCCGAGTTCCACCGCAAGCTGCTGAAGGACAGTGATTTCGCCGGCAGCGAGCCGGACCGGCTGCAGTGGTTCTACCGCCGGACGCCGTTTTTCGATGACCAGTGGAAGCTCTACCCGGTGGCCCGCGAGCTGGGGAAATAGCCCACCGGGGGGCGCACCTCAAGAAAAGAGGAACCGCATCACCCCGGCTCCGAAGAACTAGATCGAGAGCGCCGTTCCCTGGGGCTCTGGACCGAAGCCTGGGGTGGCCGCTTGACGGGTGTGCCCTGTTTGCGGAAACTCGTGATTCTGATGTCCCTCGAAGGAGACGGAATCCTGCAAACAACCCTTTTCACCCGCCTTGCCGGCCACTCCCCAGGAAACCGGTGGACCGCTCTCACCCAGTACCAGGATGGAGTGGAGTTCATGAGTTCCACGTCCCTCGTTCGGATGGGCTGAGCCGTTCCATTGGAGTACCGCGACGACAGCCCGGAGGGACGCTTTCTGGCCGGTGACGGCCAGGTGGTGGGAGAGGTGATCCGTGTGGTGGCAGGCGTCCTCACATTGCCCAGATTCTGGTCGCTACGCCCGGACTGGACGGACCTGCATCAGGAAGTGCTGCGGCGCATCCTGGAGAGCCTGCGTCAGGGCCGCTTCGACCCGACGCGGGAGTTCCTGGGCTACGCCCACGGCGTGGCACGCTTCACCGCGCTGGATGCCCTGTCGCGCAAGAGCCAGGAGAGCACCATCGAATCGGGTGACGCCGTGGAGCTGGCGGCGGAGCGCGGCGGTGGAGGGGATGCCGAGGATCGCACCATGGCACGCCAGCTGGCGCGCCTCGCTCTGGACAAGGCCTCGCCCGACTGCCGCCGGCTGTTCCGAGACTACTTCTACAAGGAGCGCACCTACCGCGAGCTTTCGGAGTCCATGGGAGTCCCGGTGGGCACGGTCAAGTCGCGTCTGTTTCGCTGTCTGGCCAGCGCGCAGCGCGCCATGGGAAGACGTTTGCAGGGGGGACATGCGTGAGCTTGCTCACGAACGAGAGGTAACGACATGATCGATCACGAACAGCTACAGGAGCAGATCCCGGCGTTTCTGGCCGCCAGGCTGGACCCGGAGGAATCCGGCCAGGTGGAGAGCCACCTGGCCGGCTGCGAGGACTGCGCCGATCTGGTGCGGGTGGGGACCGAGCTGGTCCGGGGTATGCGCGACGGCAAGGAGGAAGTCTTCACGCCGCATCCCGACGTGCGCATGCTGCGTCGCTACTCGCTGGGCGAAGAACTGGAGGGCCGAGCGAACCTGGTCCGCCACATGGCGTCTTGCGCCTCATGCGAGCTCGAGGTCGCCGCCTGGCGGCGCTGGGGTAAGGTGAAGGCCACTTCCACGCAGGAGGAGGAGTTCCGCCGGGCCCGGAGGCGCCGCTTCACCTGGAAGCCGGCGCTGGCGGCGGGCATCCTCCTGGGAATGGGGCTGACCCTCGGGCTGCGAGGGCTGACCCCGGGATCGGTAGAAGCTCCGGTGGCCTGGACGGGATCCGCGGCCCTGCTCACGCTGGAGGCCGCCTACCGCGGCACCACGTCGGTGGCACAGGTCGTCGTGGAACCCAGGCAGCCCTACCTGCCGCTGGTGATTTTACCCGAGCTGCCCCAGGCCGGGGATCGCTTCCGGTTCGCCATCGCTGCCATCGACGCCGGTGCTCCGTTCTGGTCCCTGGAGTTGAGCGCGGAGGACCTGCGCGGACAACTGGACGCCACCGGCGTGGTCACCTTCCTGGTGCCCACGGGCGGGATGGACACCGGACGCTACGACTTCTCCATGCAGGATGCCGGGGGGGCGCCTCTGGTGCAGATCCCGTTCGAGGTTCAGCGCCAGTCGCCGGTAGCCACGAACCCGCCCCAGTAGAACGGATGGGTGGTCTTGCCCGCGTCGCGCCGGCCCTGCAGGAGTTCCAGGCTGGCGCGGCGTGCCGCCTCGGACGTCCGCAGGCCCTCGCCGTGGGCGCGATAGAGCGCCACCATCCAGTGGCGCGTCGCCTCGTCCTGCACCGGCCACAGGCTCATGATCAGCGTGGCGACTCCCGCCGTCTCGAAGGCCCGGCGTAGCCCCTGCAGACCCTCCCCCGCCTGAACCGGGCCGACCCCGGTCTCGCAGGCGGACAGCACCGTCCACTGCACGCCGGAGAGATCCAGCGACGCCACCTCCAGCGCGGTCAGGATGCCGTCCTCTCCATCGCTCCCTGCGGCGCTGTGATCGTTGGCACCGGCCAGGCCGATGCCCGCGAGCAGGAACGGATTCACCGCCCCCTGCGCGCTGGACTGCGTGCAGTCCTCCTCCACCAGGAAGGCGTGCGTGGCCAGGTGAAGCACCTGCCGCCCGGGGGCCAGCTGCTTGAAGCGCTCCTCCAGGGCCTCGTTGCCGGTGAGGAGCGTCACCTCGGAGCCGGACTCTCCGGCCTTGCGGTCCTTGGCCCACAGCGCGGCAATCTCCTGCGCCTCGGCGCGGGCGGCGGGCAGCGGGGAGAAGCGCACGCTGGAGAGACCCCGGCAGTTATCCCCGTCCGCCTCACGCGACGTCTCCCTGGTGGGCGCGGGATGGCTGCCGCGCGGCACCGGAGCCAGCTCGAAGGCCGGATCACCCATGGCCAGGATGCCCTTGCCCCTTGTCGCCGATCGCGAGGCGCGCACCAGATCCCGCTCGGCCGAGACGTAGTGGAACTCGGGTCCGTCCTCGACCAGATAGCGCCCGTCGGTTGCGGGTAGCGTGGCGAAGTTCACCAGATGAATGGCGCTGTCAGAGACGACGAAGACGCGTTTCTCGTCCGACAGCTTGCGGGCGACAGGCTCCCATAGCATCTGCCGCAGCGCGGCAGCCACTCCCTGATAACGCGCCTCCGCCCGGCGCGCGATGATGGGGAGAATGGACGGCGCAGCGGAGGCCTGCGCGTGCCAGGCATCGATCTGTTCATCGATCTCTTGCGCCGATCCCAGCGGGACCACTTGCGGTGACCGGGCGCCGGCCGGGAATACCAGGGCCAGGTAGGAGTCCGTGCCCTCCTCCGACTCGCGCGCGTCGCCGCCGTTCGCCGGATCCGCCAGGCGCGTGTAGTGGTGGAACGAGACCAGGGCACTCCCTGCGGGCAACGCCTGCAGGGCCTGCTCACCGCGGACCGCGCGCCGTTCCTGTCCCTGCCGGAACGATGGGCTGCTGGCCGCCAGGGCGCGTTCCGCCTCCTCGGTCTCGGCCAGCGCCCGCTTCAGCTTCGCGGGATACGCCTCGGGCCTCCTCGTTCCGGGCCCCTGCACCAGCAAGCGCGCCAGCAGGGCGCGCGCCAGATCCAGCTGCGTGGCCAGCTTCGCCGTCTCCGGGTCCTGCCCCTGTCGCACGGCGCGTTGCCGCGCCGCCATCTCGTCCAGGACCAGTGCGCGGGAGCGCACCAGCGCATCCCAGATGCGCACACGATCCGGGACCGACACCTTCCCGGAGGCCATGAGGGTGAGCGCCACGTTGCGGCCGGAGGTGCGGGACGCCTCGAACCCCAGGGCCTCCCTCTCCGACAGCACCGCGGCCGTGGTCTGCAGATGCCGGCGCGCGATCTCCTCGGCCTCCAGGGCGTGATCCACTGCCTGCGCCACCTGCCCCTGGCGCCAGTCGAGCCTGGCGAGACTCACCAGGTTCTCGGCCACGCGGGGATCGCCCGTGCCCAGCGTCGCCACGCGGATGGTGCGCGACTCCTCGTAGTACTTGCGCGCCTCGTCCAGATCCCCGGCCTCCTGGCTGAGGAAGCCGAGGATCCACAGCGACAGGGCCACACGATGATGGTTGCGGCCGTAGGCAGCCTCCTGGATCGCCAGGGCGCGCTGACAGGCCGCCCTGGCAGCGTCCAGGTCGCCCAGGTTGCGGTGCAGATCCGCGATGTTGTTGAGTGTGTCCGCCACCGACGGATGGGACGGGCCCAATGTCTTCTCGCGGATCTGCAGCGATCGCTCCAGGAGCTTCCCGGCCTCCTCTTCCTCGTCCATGCGCGACAGCATGAAGCCGAGATTCTGCAGTGTCAGCGCCACAGCGGGATGATCCGGCCCGAACGCCGCGGTGCGAATCTTCAGCGCACGATCCATCAGAGACCGGGCAGCAGCGCGATCCCCCACGCTCCACAGGAGCAGGGCCAGGTTGCCGAGGCTCTGCGCCACGTCCGGGTGGTCGGGACCCAGCGCCTTCTCCCGGATGCTCAGCGAGCGCTCGTAGAGCGGGCGGGCTCCGGCATAATCACCGGTATCCTTGAACACCAGCGCCGAGTTGTTCAGCGCCAGGGCGATGTCGGGGTTCTCCGGCCCCAGGTTCTTCTCCAGGATGGCGATGACCTCGATGAACAACTCCTTGGCCTCCGCGGAGCGGGCCATGGCGTGCAGCACGTTGGCGATGTTGTTCATCAGCTTGGCAGTGCGCAGGTGATCCTGACCCACCGAACTCTTCAAGATCACCAGCGCCTGCTGATAGCGCTCCAGCGCACCTTCCAGATCACCGGTGGCCCGGAGATAGACTCCCAGGTTGCTCAGCGTATGGGCGATGAGCGGGTCGTCCGGCTCCAGGGCGGCCCGCTGGATGCGCAAGGCCTCCTGGAAGCGCTCATAACCCTCGCTGTAACTCGCCTGCCGGATGAGGATCTGCCCCTGGTTCAGCAGGCTGCGAGCCACCTCCGGATCGTCGGAGCCCAGCAGCTTGCGCTTGATGGCCAGGGCGCGTTCGATGGCCTCGCTGGGCTCGGGGTCCCGGGACTTGCCGCCGCGCCACATGGCCTCCGCCAGCAAGTCCAGGGCCTTGGCCACCTGCACGGAGTCCTGGCCCGGCTGCTCCTCCTCCAGACGGGCGAGCCACGCGCGCGCCTGCTCCTCCGCGTCGGCGTAACGGCCCTCCTTGATCACCTCCTTGATCTCGTCGTGACGGGGCTCCGGTTTGATCTCGGCGAACGCCGGCAGCACAACCGCCGGGGCCAGAGTGAGCCCCAGGACGAGCGTTGCTATTTTCATGCTCTCCATGATACCTGATCATCTATAGAGGGATGGCGGCATGGCGGACAGGCCGGGCTACGAACTGATGCAGGTGGAGAACGGCGTTCCCGTGAAGTGCTGGACGCGGGGGGTGGCGTTCGAGGACCAGGCGCGCGAGCAGCTGCGCAACGTGGCCCGCCTCCCCTTCATCCACCGCTGGGTGGCCGCCATGCCCGACGTCCACTGGGGCATCGG
>CBDVAL010000007.1:0-33693 GCA_965371955.1 uncultured bacterium
ATTACGGCTGCACAACCACCAGCTTCTTAACAAGATCAAGCGCTTGGAGGGGGAGTTGCGCGGCCCGCGCAACGCCGCCATGCGGTCGCCCGACCAGGACGAGCCGGTGGACGAAAAGTCCGCCCTCTAGCCGCATTCCCCGTGTCGCCGGAGTCAGCCCCATGAACGTCGATCTGGAAGGCACCATCCACCCGACTTCGCTGCCCAGCCTGTTGTTCTCCGTGTGCAACACCAAGGAGACCGGGCAGCTCCTGCTGCGCCAGGATCGGCTGGAGAAGAGCATCTACCTCAAGGACGGGAGTATCATCTTCGCCACCTCCAGCAACCGCGACGACCGCCTGGGCCATATGTTGCTGCGCCACGGCATCATCGGCGTCGAGCGACTGTATCGCGCGGCGGATGAGTCGGCGCGCACCGCGAAGCGGCTCGGCACGGTGCTGGTGGAGTACGGCTGGCTAGAGCCGAAGAGTCTGGTTCGCGGTGTGGTCCAGCAGGTCCAGGAGATCCTGTTCGAGGCGTTCGAGTGGTCCCATGGGGAATATCAACTGTCGCTGGGAGATCTACCGACGAAGGAAGTGATCACGCTGCAGATGAACACCCCGGAGCTGATGCTGACGGGCATCCGACGCATTCGCTCCTGGTACCGCATCGCCGAGGCCCTGGGATCGCTGCAGACCAGCTATCGCAAATGCAACGACATGGAAGAGACCATCGCTATCATGCCCGTGGGCGAGGACGGCACGAAGCTGCTCCATGCCCTGGAAAGCCCATGCAGCCTGAAGGAGATCTTCGAGATGTTCCCCGGCACTGATTTCGAGCTGGGGCAGCTCCTGTGGGCGCTGCAGACCACCGGCATCATCGCCCGCGTGTAGAGGAGGTGGTGTGACCACCGGGGACAAGCGTGCAGCCACCGCGGCGGCGCGCAAGAAAGCACGGGAGCTGCGCGCGCTCATCGAGCACCACCGGCGGCGCTACTACGAGGACGACGCTCCCGATATCAGCGACGCCGATTACGACGCCCTGGAGCGCGAGCTGCGGCTGCTGGAACAACAGCACCCGGAGTTGGGCGATAGCGACTCCCCCACCCAGCGCGTCGGTGGCCGGCCCGGGGTGGAGTTCGAGGAGTTCGTCCACCACGTGCCCATGCTGTCCCTGGACAACGCCTACGACGGGGACGAGTTCCTGGAGTTCGACGCACGCCTGAAGCGCGCCCTGGACCGCGAGCGGATCGAGTACCTCGCCGAGCTCAAGATCGACGGCCTTTCCCTGGCGCTGCATTACCGTGACGGTGAGCTGGAACGGGCCGTCACCCGCGGGGACGGCACCAGAGGCGAGGTGGTCACCCATGCGGTGAACGAGATCCGCTCGGTGCCCCGCAAGTTGCGCCGCAGCGTTCCGTTCCTGGAGGCACGCTGCGAGGTCTTCATGCCGCTGGACGAGTTCGTGCGGCTCAACCGTGTGCGCGAGGAGGAAGGCCAGCCTCTGTTCGCCAACCCGCGCAACGCCGCCGCAGGGACCATCCGCCTGCTGGACGCGAAGCTGCGCGCCGGCCGCAGGCTGGAAGCGATCATGTACCAGCTGGCCACCATGGAGGGCGATGCACCTGCCACGCAGGCGGCGTCTATGGAGTTCCTGACGTCCCTGGGGCTGCCGGTGAACGAGCATATGGCCGTATGCGAGGACGCCGCCGCCGCCGTGGACTACTGGAAACACTGGGTGGATGCGCGCCATGACTTGTCCTACGACACCGACGGCGTGGTCATCAAGGCCAACGCCCTGGAGCTGCAGCGGGACGCCGGTGCCACCGCCAAGGCACCGCGCTGGGCCATCGCGATCAAGTTCCCGCAGGAACAGGCGCGCACCCGCGTCCTGGACATCGAAGTCCAGGTAGGACGCACCGGCGCGCTGACCCCGGTGGCCAGGCTCGAGCCGGTTCAGCTGGCAGGCAGCACTGTCTCCTCGGCCTCGCTGCACAACGAGGAGGAGGTGGAGCGCAAGGACGTGCGCGTGGGAGACCTGGTCAAGGTAGAGAAAGCCGGCGGCGTCATCCCAAAGGTTGTGGCGGTGCTGCCGGAGGGCCGTCGCCGCGGCGCCCGGCGCTTCCGCATGCCGAAGAAGTGTCCCTCGTGCGCGAGCCCGGTGTTCCGTGCCGAGGGCGAGGTGATCCTGCGCTGCACCGGCATGAGCTGCCCGGCGCAGCTGGCCGAATCGTTGAGCCACTTCGCTTCCCGCGGCGCCATGGACATCGAGGGCCTGGGCGAATCCCTCATCGCCCAGTTGCTGGCCCGGGATCTGGTGCGCAACTTCGCCGACCTCTACCACCTGGACCAGGAGACCCTCGCCGGCCTGGAGCGCATGGGAGATCGGTCCGCCGCCAACTTGCTGGCGTTCATCGAGCGCAGCCGCAGCAACTCATTGGATCACCTGATCTACGCCCTGGGCATCCGCCACGTGGGCGGCCGCACGGCGCGTATCCTGGCGCAGCGCTTCGGCAGCATGGCCGCCCTGGGGGGGTCGACGCTGGAAGTGCTCACCGGGTTGCGCGACATCGGTCCGGTGGTGGCGGCGTCGGTGCGCGCGTTCTTCGACAACGAGGAGAACCTGCAGATCCTGGAACGGCTGCGCGCCGCCGGCGTGGATCCGGTGCAGGAGACTCGTACCGCGGACAGCGGGGATCTCCCCCTGGAGGGCAAGACCTTCGTCCTCACCGGGGCGTTGCCGTCGCTGTCGCGCGAACAGGCGCGCCGGCGCATCGAGGCCCGGGGAGGGGTGGTCACGGGCTCGGTGAGCAAGAAGACCGACTATCTGGTCGCAGGCGCCGACCCCGGGTCCAAGCTGGACAAGGCGCGCAAGCTCGGCGTGACCGTCCTCGAGAGCGACGCTTTCCTGGAGCTTCTGTCCTCTGAAGCGGACGCCGGCTGAACCCTCTGCGGCCCATCGCGAAATCAAGCAAACTCTTTTCCCTCAACCGATTGCGAAGATCGAACCCGCCCTCGCCGGTTGAAAGGCAGGGTTCATTGTGGTACTTTTCCCTCACACCGCGGGGGGTGAAGGAGCATAGCGCAGCATGGCCTATCGCAGATTGCAGTTCCTCATGTTGACCGTTCTCGTGGCCGTCTCGGTCACCGCAGGGATGTTCCTGGCCAGCGGCCTCCACCTGACCCCGCCCGCCGCCGCACAGGAAATCGCCGCACCCTCCCGCGAACTTCCGCCGGCGTACAGCCTGCCCAACTTCGCCGACATCGCAGAGCGCGCCAACCCGGCTGTGGTGAGCATCCTGTCCACCGCCGTGGTGGACCAGGACAACCGCGGCCGCAGCGCGCTGCGCGACTTCTTCTTCGGCCCCCCATCCATGGAGGAAGGCGAGGGCGATGAAGAGGGCCGCCTCGAGCGGAGCGGCGGCTCGGGTTTCATCATCAGCGAGGACGGCTACATCCTCACGAACTATCACGTCATCGAAGATGCCGACCGTGTGCAGGTGCAGCTGGAGAACGAGAACCGCCAGTTCCGCGCCAAGGTGGTGGGTACCGACCGCCTGACGGACCTGGCGCTGCTCAAGATCGACGTTGACCGCCGCCTGCCCACCATCCCCCTGGGCGACTCCAACCGGGTACGCGTGGGCGAGTGGGTCGTGGCCATCGGAAACCCTCTCCTCTGGGACCATACCGTCACCGTGGGAGTCATCAGCGCCGTGGGCAGGAGACTGCCGGGGAACAGGGATTCCTCGATGGACAACTTCCTCCAGACCGACGCCGCCATCAATTTCGGCAACTCCGGCGGTCCGCTCCTCAACCTCTACGGTGAGGCCATCGGCATCAACACTGCCATCAGCCGCGTAGGTCAGGGGATCGGTTTCACCATCCCCATCAACATGGCGAAGCAGATCGTCGATCAGCTCAAGGAGAACGGCCGTGTGGCACGCGGCTTCCTGGGCATCGAGATCCGGGACATCGCCGCCATGGACGCTGAGGACCGCGAGTACTTTCGCCTCGGAGACCAGCGCGGCGCGTTCGTCAACAACGTGACGCGCGGGCTCCCCGGCGCGGTGGCGGGCATGCAGAAGGGCGATGCGGTGGTGGAGGTGGACGGCAAGCCCATCGACTCCAGCCAGGAGCTGATCAACGAGATCACCCGCCGCACACCGGGGGATAACGCAAGACTCACCATCATCCGGGACGGGAAGCGCATCCAGCTCACCGCGCACCTGGTGGACCGGGAGCATGCGAGCACCGGCGAGGTGGTGCCGGCCCTCGACGAGGAGCAGCCCGAGGCCCTGGACACAGAGGACGTCCTGGGCTTCACCGTGTCATCGATCGAGCCGCAGAACATGCACCTCTACGAGCTGGATCGCGACGCCGAGGGTGTGGTGGTGACGTCCTCGGACCCGTTCAGCGAGGCGTACGACAAGGGACTCCGCGAAGGCACCGTGATCCTGGAGGTCAACCGCAAGCGCGTGCGATCCCTCACCGAGTTCCGGCGCGAGGTACGCTCCCTGGACCAAGGCGACCTGGTGAATTTCTACGTCCAGTTCGGGGAGGCCAAGCGCTTCGTCACCCTGCGCTTCGGCGAAGCCGCCGGCTGATGCCGGCGGTAATCCGCGTACAGGCCTGAATGAAGCCTCGCATCCTGGTCATCGACGACGAACGGGACATCCGGCGTAGTCTCGAGATGATCCTCTGCCATGAGGGCTACGAGTTCCTCGAGGCCGCCTCGGGCGCGGAGGGCATTCAGAGAGCCCAGTCCGAATCCCCCGATGTGATCCTGCTGGACATCAAGATGCCCAACATGGACGGCATGGAGGTCCTTTCGGACCTGCGTCAGCGCGGTCTCCACGCTCCTGTGATCATGATCAGTGGCCATGCCGATGTTCCCACCGCCGTGGAGGCCACCAAGAGGGGCGCCGCCGACCTGCTGGAAAAACCGCTGTCCGCCGAGACCCTGCTGCTTCGGCTGCGACAGGTGAGGGAACACCAGCAAGTCGTGGGAGAGGTGCACCGGCTGCGCCGCGAGGCCGGCGAGCGCTATCGCATGGTGGGCGAGGGCAACGCCATGCGGCGGCTGCGCGAGGCCATCGGGGTGGCCGCCCCCACCAACGCAACCGTGCTCATCACCGGCGAGAGCGGCACCGGCAAGGAGCTGGTGGCCCGCGCCATCCACGACAGTTCGCGCCGGGCGGATAGGCCGTTCATCAAGGTCAACTGTGCCGCCATCCCCGAGGACCTCATCGAGTCCGAGCTGTTCGGCCACGAGAAGGGATCGTTCACCGGCGCCACCGCCAAGCAGGTGGGCAAGTTCGTGCAGGCGGACGGCGGCACCATCCTGCTGGACGAGGTGGGGGACATGAGCCCGCGCACCCAGGCCAAGGTCCTGCGCGTCCTGGAGGAGGGCGAGGTGGAGCCCGTGGGTGCCGCCAAGGTGTTTCAGGTGGATGTGCGGGTCCTGGCCGCGACGAACAAGGACCTGCCGGGTGAGATCCGCAAGGGACAGTTCCGCGAGGACTTGCTGTTCCGCCTCAACGTCATTCCCGTCCCGTGCCCGCCGCTGCGGGAGCGTCAGGAGGACATCCCGTCGCTGGTGCAACACTTCGTCACCGGCTTCTGCCGCGAGAACAACCTCAAGCCCAAGACGGTATCCCCCGAGGCCATGCTGGCCCTGCACCGCCACTCCTGGCCGGGTAACGTGCGTGAGTTGCGCAACGTGGTGGAGCGCATGGTGATCCTCTCGCCCGAGGACACCATCAGTCATGTCGCGCTGGAGCAGCCCACTACCGCGGGAGGCGGCTCGCTGGCCGATGTTTACGCCACGTTGAAAGACTTCAAGGAGGCCGCCGAGCGCGACTTCCTGCTGCGCAAGCTGGAGAGGAACCACTGGAACATCTCCCAGACCGCCAAGGAGATCGACACGCCGCGCAGCAACCTCTACAAGAAGATCGAGAGCTACGAGCTGATGAAGGAACGCCCGGATACGAACTCCGAGGATGCCTGAGACCCTTCCCCAGCATGACCCGCTGATCTCCGCCGGCGCGCGCACGCCCTTCGCCAAGGTGGGAACCGCCCTGGAGTCCGTGCCCGCGCACGAGCTGATGCGCATCGTGCTGCAGGAGGCCTTGGAACGCGGCGGTATCCGCCCCGCGGATGTGGACGAGGTCATCGTCGGCAACGTGGCCCAGCCGGCGGAGGCCACCAACCTGGCCCGGGTGGCTTCTCTGCTGGCCGGCATCCCGCGCCAGGTCCCCGCGTTCACCGTCAACCGCAACTGCGGCTCGGCGCTTCAGGCCATCGCCGATGGCGCGCTACGCATCCGCTCCGGCTGCGCCCAGGTCGTGCTGGTGGGCGGGACGGAGTCCATGTCGCGCATCCCGCTGATGTTCTCCGATGCCGCCAAGGACGCCTTCTTTCGCCTGATGCGGGCGCGCACGCTGTCGCAGCGTGTCAAGTCGATGGCCGCGTTCCGGGCACGCCACTTCCGCCCCATCATGGCGCTGGAGGTGGGCCTTACCGACATCACCTGCGGGTTGAACATGGGCGAGACGGCGGAGAACCTGGCACGGGAGTTCGGCATCCCGCGCGATGCGCAGGATCGCTTCGCGCTGCAGAGCCATCAGCGCGCCGCTGCCGCGTGGCGCGAGGGCCGCATGGCCGAGGAGGTGGTCCCGGTGCCGCTGGCTCCCCACTACCGTGAACTGGTGGGACGGGACGTGGGCCTGCGCGAGGAGCAGACCCTGCAGGCACTGGGCAAGCTGCGGCCCTACTTCGACCGCAACTACGGCACGGTGACCGTGGGCAACTCCTGCCCGGTGACGGACGGGGCTGCGGCGCTGGTGCTGATCTCCGCCGCCCGGGCCCGGGAGCTGGGAGTGCCGCTACTGGGGCGCATCCGCTCATGGGCCTTCGCCGGCCTGGATCCCGCACGCATGGGCCTGGGCCCGGTGTTCGCCACCGCCAGCGCTCTGGACCGGGCCGGAGTCCGGCTGACCGACGTGGATCTGATGGAGATCAACGAGGCGTTTGCCGTCCAGGTGTTGGCCTGCCTCGCCGCCTTCGAATCGCAGGACTTCGCCCGCAGGGAGCTGGACCGCGACGCGGCGCTGGGCGCCATCGACCCGGCAATGCTGAACGTCAACGGCGGCGCCATCGCCCTGGGCCATCCCGTGGGGGCCACCGGGGCCCGGCTGGTGCTGACGCTGCTGCTGGAGATGGCGCGGCGGGATGCCGGCCTGGGCCTGGCGACGCTCTGCATCGGCGGCGGCCAGGGCGGCGCCATGATCCTGGAGCGCGCGACATGACCGACGGCCTGGCCTTCCAGGTCGACGACGACGGCATGGGCTGGCTGATCCTGGACACCCCGGGCGAGAAGGTCAACAAGTTGACCCTCCGAAGCCTCGAGCGGTTGGCGACGCTCTTGCAGCGTGCCTCAAGCGCCCCAAACATCCGCGGTCTCGTGGTGGCCTCGGCGAAGGAGGGCCAGTTCATCGCCGGCGCCGATGTCAAGGAGATTGCCTCCGTGACCGACCCTGAGGACGGCCGGCGGCTGGCGGCGCGGGGCCAGGAGGTGTTCCAGGCCCTGGCCGATCTACCCTTCCCCACCGCCGCTGCCATCAACGGGCCGTGCATGGGCGGAGGGACCGAGCTGGCCCTGGCCTGCGACCTGCGCGTGGCGGCGGACGCCGGAGCCGTCTCCATCGCCCTGCCCGAGGTGCGCCTGGGGATCCTGCCGGGGTTCGGCGGAACCCAGCGGCTGCCGCGGCTGGTGGGCCTGCGCCGCGCGCTGGACGTCATCCTCACCGGCAAGAACCTGGACGCCGAGCGGGCGCTCCGTCTGGGGCTGGTGGATCGGTTGGTTCCGGCCCGGATCCTCCGGCGCGAGACGGCAAAGCTGGTGCAGCAGGCCGCGGCGCAGGGCGTGGTTGCCGCGGCCGGGCGGCGGCGCCGCCCGGCCCTGGAACGGCTGCTGGAGGGCAACCCGCTGGGGCGCCGCCTCATCGTCTCCGCGGCCCGCAAACAGATCCTGCAGGGGACCGGCGGCCACTACCCGGCGCCGCCCAAGGCGCTGCAGTCCACCGCGAACGCGCTGCGCCTGCCGCTGGAGGAGGGCCTGGCCGAGGAGGCCCGGTTGGTGGGCGAGCTGGTGGCCGGCCCGATCTCCAAGAACCTCATCTGGCTGTTCCTGGCCGGCCAGGCGGTGAAGAGCCGTTCCACGGAGGCGCAGCCGGCCACGGTGGAGCGTATCGGCCTGCTGGGCGCCGGCACCATGGGCGGCGGGCTCGCCTGGCTGCTGGCGAAGAACAAGCTGGCGGTGCGGATGAAGGACATCCGGGCAGAGGCCCTGCGCGGCGGGCTGCAGGCCGCGGCTGCCACGTTCGGGCATGCGGTGCGCCGCCGACGCATGACCGGACGACAGATGCAGCGACACATGAACCGCATCAGCACGACACTGGACTACCGCGGCTTCTCCACCGTGGACTTCGTCCTGGAGGCGGTGGTGGAGAAGCTGGAGGTGAAGCGCAAGGTGCTGGAGGAGGTGGAGGCTGCCGTCTCGCCTGACTGCGTCATCGCCTCCAACACGTCGTCGCTGCCCATCTCGAAGATCGCCGAGCGCGCGCGCCGGCCGCACAACGTGGTGGGCATGCACTTCTTCAACCCGGTGCACCGCATGCCGCTGGTGGAGGTGATCCGGGGCCCGGCCAGCTCGGACCAGGCGGTGGCCACGGTGTACGCCCTGGCCTGCAGGCTGGGCAAGACACCGGTGGTGGTGCAGGACCGTCCGGGGTTCCTGATCAACCGGCTACTGGCCCCCTACATGCACGAGGCCTCGCTGCTGGTCATGGAGGGGGCCTCCGTGCAGGCGGTGGATGGCGCCCTGGTGCGCTTCGGGATGCCCATGGGCCCGTTGATGCTGCATGACCAGGTGGGCATCGATATCGCCGCCCACGTGGCCGGGATCCTGGGCGACGCCTACGGCGAGCGCCTGGGCAGCGCCGCCGGGCTGGACCCGCTGCTGCAGGCGGGGCGCCTGGGCAAGAAATCCGGCCTGGGGTTCTACCGGCACGACGGCGGCAAGCCCGCACCCGATCCGGCAGCCGAGGCACTGCTGCAGTCAGCCGGATCCGGGGCTTCCTCGCCACCGGGGTCCGACATGATGGTGGACCGCTGCCTGCTGCGGATGATCGACGAGGCAGCGCGCTGTCTGGAGGAGGGTGTGGTGGCGAGCGCGGAGGACCTGGACCTCGCCATGGTGTTCGGCACCGGCTTCCCGCCGTTCCGCGGCGGGCTGTTGCGCCATGCGGACACGCTGGGGGCCGACCATGTGGTGCAGCGTCTGGGGGCCCTGGCAGGGAGGCACGGGGTGCGCTTCGAGCCCTGCGCGCGGCTACGAAGGATGGCAGCGGAGGGAGCGGCGTTCCGCCTGCCGCTCCCGTCCGCGAACTCCTGAGGGCCTGCTAGCGCGACGCGGCGCGCTTGGTCTTCGACGACTTATCGACGATGACGTCGTGTGCCAGGCCCTCGCCGTACT
Organism: uncultured bacterium; assembly: GCA_965371955.1. Classification (GTDB taxonomy): domain Bacteria; phylum Acidobacteriota; class Polarisedimenticolia; order CBDVAL01; family CBDVAL01; genus CBDVAL01. Next base: position 9,514 of record CBDVAL010000007.1, read on the forward strand.
TGTTCAGGATCACCTTGCGCGGCTTCTCCGGCACCGAGAATTCGAAGGAGGTCTTGCCCTCCTTCAGGACGACCTCCTTCTTGTACTCCGTCCCACCCTTGGCCACCACCGTGATCGGGACGATGCTCTGGAAGTAGCGCCCTTCGATCTCGTCACGATCCTTGCCCATCACCACCCGCTGTTTGATCTGCCCGGTGATGGTGTAGGTACCGTCCTCGTTGGGCTTGGTGTCGTAGGCGAAGGTGTACTCGGGAATCCCCACTCCGCGGATCCACTGGTCGAAGAACCAGTCCATGCCACCGCCGAATGCCTTCTCGGCGACGCGCTGGATGTCACGGGTGACGATCTCCTCGCCCTGCAACTCCTGGGCGAGCCTCTTGAGGAACGGGAAGAACTTCTCATCGCCGAACGTGGCGCGCAGGATGTGAAATGCATACGGCCCCTTGGAGTAAACCGCAGCGCGGTAGCCCCCGTCGGTCCACAGGTAGCTGGCCGCCTGCACGCTGTTGAGAGGCTCATAGTCCAGAATCTCACGGCGCCAGGACTCCACATGCTCGTAGTAGGCCTTCTTGCCGTAGACGGCCTCCAGGTAAAGGGCCGCAGAGTACTCAGCGATGCTCTCCACGAACCAGTAGTTGAAGAAGTTCTGGTTGGCCACCACGCTACCCCACCATTGGTGCGCCACCTCGTGCGCCACCAGCGACTTCGTGAACTTGGTGAGTGAACGTACGCGGCCTCCCAGGGCCTCGTCGTAGCCGGCCAACGACCCTTCGCCGAAGTACGCTCCGATACCCAGGTAGATGGTGGACGAGGGCGCCTGGCCATAGAGGAATCCCAGCGGATCGTTCACCAGATCCAGCTTGTCGTAGGGATAGTCGACACCGTAGATCTTCTCGTACAGGTTGATGGAGTTGACGGCCTCGTTGGCGATCCGGCCCAGGGAACTCAGCGTGATATTGCTGAAGTCGACGCGGTTGAGATAACCGTCGATGTTCTCGTTCGTGGCCACCGGGATGGTGTAACTGCTGACGCTATCCTTGTCCAGGTAGGCATACACCGGGATCTCCGTCCCATCGATCTTCCTCGCCGTCGCCTTGGATTTCTTCTCGTGGTAGACACCGAACGTGAGGGTAGGAAACACCACCGGGCTCTTGGCCACCCAGCGCGTGGTGTTGACGCCGTTCTCCTCCGACTCGGAGACCTTGGAGCCGATCCCCAGGGTGGTGTAGCGGTCCGGGACCTTCACCGTCAGATCGAAGGCCGGGATCATGTCCCCGAAACGCACGAACGGCAGCCATCCACCGCGGCTCATGTAGGAGTACGTGGACGTAAGCTTGTAGATCACGTTCTTGTTGTCGAACTGCATGCGTATCACTATGTCGTCGTCCTCGGCGACTTCCTCCGGGAGAATGATCAACCCGGAGAACGCGCCCGTGCGCACCCAGGTCAGCTCCTGGCCGGCGCCGTCCTGTATCGAGTTGATGGACAACTGCGGGTTCTTGGTCTCCCTGTCGGCGCCCTGGGTGCGCAGCCGGGCAATGGCAAACGGGAGGCGCTCCAGGTCGCGCTTGGCGCGCATGTAGTACGTGACATCCGCGCTCATGGCCTCGGAGTCCTTCAGGGCCAGTTCCACCGTACCGCGCAGCCCCTCGAGATCGAAGTCGCGCCCGAACCTCTCGTCTCGCTGCTCCAACAGGTAAGCATCGGGATCACCGTTGCGCGTCTCCTCGGTATAGTACGCATAGAGCGAGCCGGTCTCCGAGGTCCAGAACGTCACTTCGATGGGCTCGAGATTGTCCACCACCATTCCCAGGGCCCTCCGGCCCTCGCCTCGCCCTCGGCTGAGGCTCACTCCGTAGCGGAAGTTCCCCTCCTCATACGGCAAAGTGAAGCCGCTGAAGGGCCGGTCGATGCGAGTCTTGCGCTGATCCTTGGTGAAGTCGTCGTAGCGCCGCATCATCTCCCGGTCGAGGTCTTCCTTGGCGCCCTCCCGGACGCCCGTGAACAACTCCGCCAGCAGCTTCTCGCAGGTAATGGGGTCGCAAGTGAACAGGGCCGACTCGGGATCCTCGACGAGGTAATCGGAGTGGCGCTCCTGGAGCACCTCCCACAAGTTGCGATCCTGGTCCAGGGGAGGCTGATACTCGTAGGCGAGGTCGTCGGCCACCAGCCAAAAAACCACGACCCCCCCGGCGCGGTAGTCCTTGCCCAGACTGCCGTTGGTGGCGGTGATCTCGAGTCCCTCCTTGTCGAACGAGAACGAATCGAACCGGTGGAAGGTCTCGTCGTCGGGCAGGGTGCGGATCAGGTCGCCAAAGCTGTCCTGCAATTCCTTGGACGCGATACTCCAGTTATCGCCGCCGCCCTCGTTCTTCAGCGTGATGAGGTAGCGCTCGGTGGTCATGTTCTCGCCCATCGCTGTGTCCTGATGGAAGGTCACCTCGTAGGTCGAGTCGTCGACCTTCTTGAAGCTGCGCGAGAAGGTTCCGCGACGGAAGCGGTGGCCCTCGGCGTTCTTCTCCGCCAGCAGCTTGGAGACCTCCTGGCGGAGCGGTGCCTCCAGGGCCCGGCGGAGATTGATGGACAGGCCCGAATCGTCAGTGCCCAACCCCCCGGCAGGAGGCTCGGCGGCCGCGGCAAATCCCGCGGCTGCGAGCAGACAGATCATCCAGGTCAGGAGATGGTTTCGGAATCTACTCATGGTTGCGCCCCCAAGTGTCAGGCCTGGCAAGCCAGGGAATTCTCGCCCTCACCTCATTAGAATAACACAGCGCTCTCAGGGCTCCGCGTTGACGCCCCCTGGCCCGTGCCAAATGCATGATAGGATAGCAGTTTTCGGGCCGTGGTGGAGCCGCGGTCGGTCTTTCTTACGGACTTTCTACGCTACGGTTTCCATGCCTCCTCCCCAGTCCTCCGATTACGAGATGGTCATCGGGCTCGAGGTCCATGCGCAGCTGCGAACCCGCACCAAGATCTTCTGCGGCTGTGCCACGACATTCGGGTCGGCGCCGAACGAGAACACCTGTCCGGTCTGCCTGGGCATGCCCGGGGCGCTGCCCGTCCTCAACCACGATGCGGTGGAGATGGCCGTGCGCATGGGCCTGGCGGTGGGCTCGGAGCCGCGCAGCCCGTCGGTGTTCGCCCGCAAGAATTACTTCTACCCGGATCTGCCCAAGGGCTACCAGATCTCGCAGTACGACCTGCCGGTGTGTGAAGGGGGCAGCATCCCCATCGAGACCTCCACCGGTACCCGGCAGATCCGGCTCAACCGGATCCACCTGGAGGAGGACGCCGGCAAGCTCATCCATGGCCTACCGGGCGGAGGTGGGGGCGAGCACTCGTACGTGGACTTCAACCGCGCCGGGGTGCCGCTCATCGAGATCGTCACCGAGCCCGAGGTGCGCTCCATCGAGGAGGCCGGGCGCTACCTGATGCGCCTGCGCAGCCTGGTCACCTACCTCGGCATCTGCGACGGCAACATGGAGGAGGGGTCGCTGCGCTGCGACGCCAACATCTCCATCCGGCCGCGTGGCCGGAAGGAGCTGGGCACGCGTACCGAGATCAAGAACCTCAACTCGTTCCGGCATGTGCAGCGGGCTCTGGAGTACGAGGTCGCCCGCCAGAGCGAGGTCCTGCGGGCCGGCGGGAAGGTGGTCCAGGAGACGCGACTGTGGGACGAGGAGGGCGGCGTCACGGCCTCCATGCGCTCCAAGGAGGAAGCGCACGACTACCGCTACTTCCCCGATCCGGACCTGCCCCCGGTGATGCTCTCGCCGGAATGGATCCAGCGGCTGCGCGGCACGATCCCCGAGCTTCCTCATGCGCGCCGGCAGCGCTTCCTGGAGGAGTTTGAGCTGTCGCCCCAGGACGCCGACCTGCTGGCCGAAGAGCGTGCGCTGGCCGACTACTTCGAGTCCGTCGCCGGGCGCAGCGGCAACCCCCGGGCCGCCGGCAACTGGGTGCGCGGCGACTTCCTGCGGCTACTCAACGAGCGGCACTTCGAGGTAGCGGACTCCCCCATCCAGGCGGAGCATCTGGGCGAGCTGATCCGGCTGGTGGACGACAACACCATCTCCGGCAGGATCGCCAAGACGGTCTTCGAGGAGATGGCAAGGGGTGGCGGCGCCCCCGCGGAGATCGTCCAGCGTCTCGGCCTGGTGCAGATCACCGACGAGGACGCCATCCGGCAGGTGGTGCAGAAGGTGGTGCAGGACAACCCGGATCCGGTGTCGCAGTATCGCCAGGGCAAGACCGCGGTGCTGGGCTTCCTGGTGGGCCAGGTGATGAAGGCAACGTCCGGCAAGGCCAACCCGGGACTGGTGAACCGCCTGCTGCGTCAGGAGCTCGGTGAACCGTCGGCGGACGCCTAGAGGCCCGGCCGCGTGATCCGGCTCTATCACGTCACCAAGCGCTACTCGGAATACTCCGTGGCCCTGGCGGACGTCAGCTGCTCGGTGGAGAAGGGCGAGTTCGTGTTTCTCACCGGGGCAAGCGGCGCGGGCAAGACCACGCTGCTGAAGCTGCTGCTGCGCAAGGACGTTCCCAGCGAAGGCCAGATCCTGGTGAACGGCCGTAACATCGCTGCGTTACCGCGCTCCCGCGTCCCGTTCCTGCGCCGCAGCATGGGCGTGGTGTTCCAGGACTTCAAGCTGCTGCCGCGCAAGACCGTCATGGAGAACGTCTCGCTGGTGCTGCGCCTGCTGGGGCTGCCCGCCAAGGAGCTCAAGGCCAAAGCCTACCATGCCCTCAAGCGCGTGGGGCTGCACCACAAACTGAGCAAGTACCCGCTGGAACTCTCCGGGGGTGAGCAGCAACGCGTGGCCATCGCCCGGGCCCTCATCAACGAGCCCAGCATTCTGCTTGCCGACGAGCCCACCGGCAATCTCGACCCCGACCTGGCACTGGAGATCATGAAGCTGTTCCGGGAGACCAACAACCGCGGCACCACGGTCATCGTGGCCACCCACGACCGCGATATCATCGAGCGCATGGGGCGGCGCACCCTGCTCCTGGACCACGGCCGGCTGGTCTCATGAGCCGTATCCTGCGCTACTTCCTGGCCGAGGCACTGACGTCCATGCGGCGCGGCCTGGGAATCTCCCTGCTGGCCATCGCCACCATCTCCATTGCTCTGACCATCCTCGGGGTGTTCCTGTACTTCTCGGGCAACCTGTCCACGGTGGTACAGCGCTGGAGCGAAGAGGTACAGGTCAACATCTACCTGCGCGACGACATCAGCTCCGAGGCCCGCCAACGGATCGAGGCCCGTCTGCAGACGGAGCCGGCTGTGGAAGCCATGATGTTCGTCCCCAAGGAGGTTGCCCTGCAGCGCTTCCAGAGGGATTTCTCCGAGCTCGGCAACCTGGCCCGGTTGCTGGACGCGAATCCGCTGCCGGCATCGTTCGAGGTGCGGCTGCACCCGGGACATCGCGATCCGGACGCGCTGGAGCGCCTGGCCCGGTCCCTGGAGTCGCTGCAGGGGGTCGAGGACGTGGACTACGACACCGGCTGGGTGAAGCGTCTGGATTCGCTGGTCAAGGTGGCCGGCGGTGCCGGAACGTTCTTCGGCCTGGTACTGCTGGTGGCCGCCACGTTCACCACGTCCAGCGTCATCCGGTTGGCCATGTACTCACGCCGTGACGAGGTGGAGATCCTGCAGCTGGTGGGAGCCACGCGCGGTTTCATCCAGGGCCCGTGCCTGGTGGAGGGATTGCTGCAGGGCCTCGCCGGCGGCCTGCTCGCCCTGGCCGTCCTGGGAGCCACCCATCTCACGCTGACGGCCCTTGTGCCGTCCTCCGGCAACCTGTTCCTGCGCCTGCTCACCTCCGGCTTCCTGGCCCCCTGGACCGCCGCGGCCCTGGTCCTGGGAGGCGGAGCCATGGGCTTCATCGGCTCCCTGTTCGCCGTGCGCAAGTTCCTCGCGGAGACCGAGGAATGACCTGCCTCTTGTCAACGTTAACGAGGACGGAAGTGTGTATTTAACGCAAACTGCTGAGGGGTAAAGGCTTATTTGGAAGAGTCGTCGGTGGGTTCGCTGGCGGGCTTTTCGTTGGTGGGTTCTGGGTTGTTCTTGGGCCATCCACCCCACGGACGGGGTTTCCGAAGGGCCTTGCCAGCCGCCTTCTCCCATGGGCCCTCAATCTGAAGGTGATCGGGCTCCGGACCATGGGGCTTCTGAACCTTCTCGCCCATTTCCCTTTGTGGACGGCCCATTACATTCCCATTGATATCCCCAGCCCACACTGGCACAGCCCGATTTGCGCTAACTAACTACACACTTCCCAACGAGGAAGGCAATTGAGCAGGTGCAGCGTCCCGATCGTCCGGGACTGCGCGTTCTCGTCATTCTCTCGGCGTGCGCCATCACCCGTTGGATCCTTCACGTCTGGTGGAAAACGGGTTGCGGGAGTATGCTAGGCAGGTACCTGAAGACAGCAGCCTGGAACGGTGGATGGAGTTTTCGGACGGCACAGCCTCCCACCGAGGCCGAGCTGTAGCGCCGGACGATGTCTTGATATCCGGCGGTTGGGGTATTGTCCAACTGAAAGGAGGGCCCCATGCGAGCGAGACCTGCCCTGCTCCTCTTGATCTTCTCAGTGTTCCTGGTTTCGTCACGGTCAGCTTCTGCATTAGGGTTGGGAGGTTACTTATCAGCACAGCAGGGTTCCGCAGATGATTGGGAGATCGAGGATGTTCTGTTTTCGGGAGATATTGAGAGCGACGGGGACCTAGATGCCTTTGGAGTCGGGTTTGTTCTGGATACGGCACCAGCGCAGGATCGTATCTTCAGCTACAGACTGAACGTGGGCCTTGAACGCTTGGATGTTGACCTCGATAGATTCGGTGATACTGCAGAGTTGAGAGGCCTGGTAATCGACAATACCTTTGGATTCCAAGTTTTTTACTCCGAACCCGCCCGCCTTTGGATCGGACCACGCCTCAGGGTAGGGCTCTACGGCGGGGAATTCGAGGTTGTGGACGACGCGGACCTAGCGATCTTCCAGTTGGGCCTTGGCGTGGCATTCGGCGCAAACTTCAACGTCGGAGGTAGACTCATCATTGGAGTTACGACAGGCTATAGCTACTCAGGATTCGTAGGCGAAGTCGATGACGCTTTTTTTGATGATAACGATGTCACGGGAGGCGGAGGTACTGCCTTCCTCAACTTCTCACTGATGGGCCGAGTCGGAGGAAACTGACACTGTGCGCTGGTCAGGCGTGCGGGTCATTCAAACACCCGGCCCCCCCATAGGGGCGGACTCTACCGTTCAGGGCCTTAGAAACAGAGCGAGAGCAAACCAGAAGTTGACGTAATCTACCTTCAATCCTCCCTAGAACCGCGTGGCGATGTAAAAGGAGGAGCGGAAGCCGCTGTGGTCCACCTCCACCCAGCGAAACCGTCTCTCGGGGTCCAGTTCGCCTAAGGGGCAATCCGAGTCGCCCGGGGGGGGGCAGAGGATCCGGTTGCCCATGGAGTCGAGGTTCCGTTCCAGCTCGGCGAACGGCAGGCGCTTGGCGAAGGTCCAGTTGAGCAACAGGCCGGCGAAACGGAAGTTGAAGCCGATCCCGTACGATCCGCGACCGTCCACAAAGCCGCTGTAGGACTTGAAGGTGGGGTCGCCGGCACTGTCGAATCCGTCGACCACGCCCTCGTCCGCCACCAGGCCCTCGATGGGTTCGGCGTCCCCGTAGAACTTGTACGTACGCAGAGTGCCCGAGCGACCGGTGTTGCTGTCGAAGACCCGATCGCTCCTGTACCAGGCAGAGCCGATATCGAGGAACAGCAACCCCTGGATGGAGGGGATGCCCCAGTTGCCGGGGAAGACCAGTGCGTCCACCAGCGGGAAGCGCAGCTCCACGTTGAGGAAGGCAGCCCGGTCCCCGAAGAACTCACGGTACTCGTAGCCGCGCAACTGGTTGAAGCCGCCGATGGAGAACACGGCGCTGGAATTGAGCTGCTCATCGTCGAAGTTGCCATTGCTCACCGCCCCCCACAAGCGCACGGCAAACGTGGAACGCGAGGTCAGCTTCTGGTAGTTGCGCCAGTCAATGTGGTAGGTGATGTAATCACCAAAGTCGCCGGTGGACGTCGGGGCATAGGCCACCGTCAGGTCGTAACGCCGGCCGTGCCAGGGCCCCACCCACGGTTTGTGTCGCAGGGTATCCCCCGTGAACGTGGTGCTGATCACCGGCGACGTCCCGGAGAACTCCTCAAAATCAATCGCGCCGCTCGGCTCGACAACCGGCAGGTTGAGCTTGCGCTGGAACACCCCCAGGGAGGTGGTGATACGATGGAACTTGTTGAAGGGATAGATGATACCGGCCCGGATGCCGGTAGTGCTCGCGGCCTTGTCGACGCGGCGCCCCTCGGTGCTGGAGCTCACGGTGTAGAACGTGCGGAAGTCCAGCGCCTCGGCGAACCAGTCAAAGCGGCGCTTCATGTTGACGTAGAGGAGGTCGAAGTTGGAGAAGCTGGCCACCGACGAGAAGATGCCGATGAGGCGATGGTCCCCCATGAGATCGGTGAACATGATCTGCGCGTTGCTCAGTATTGTGCCGTCATCCGCCACGCCGATGAGCACGTCGGGGCTGCCCTCGAAATGCCACTTGAGCTTGTACGGCTCCTTCTCGTCATCGAGCGTGAGCTGCAGTGCCGACTCGAACTTCACCACCTCCACGGGCTCGTACGCCTCGTCCTCCGGGCGAACCACGTCCACCGGATCCTCGAGGTTCATGCGGAACAGGCGGTAGCGCCCACGCACGTACGTGGTCACCGCCAGCGTGCGGGCATCGTCCAGGCGCTCCAGCTCCATCGGCGTGAAGTTGCCGCCCATGACGTCGGTCCAGCGCCGCACTTCTCCGGTCTCCAGATCCAGAGAGTGGATGTTGAAGATGCGGTCGGGCTCCGGATCCGAGGTGTAGTAGATCTCCTTGCCGTCCAGCGAGAAGGATGGCTGCAGGTCGCTGTGCTCACCGAAGGTAAGCTGAGTCTTCAGGCTCGGGTCGTTCAGATCCACCAGGAAGATCTTCTGGTACTGGTTGATGCGCCGGTTGTAGAGCACGGAACGTCCATCCACCGACCAGCGCGGGTTGGAATCGAAGAACTCGTCCTGCGTCACGTTGGTCAGATCGCCGCTCTCCAGATTGAGCCGGAAGATATCCATGACGCCGCCCTGGTTGGCGGCGAACAGCAGCTCCTTGCCGTCGGCAGAAAACGCCGGGGAGGCCGCCTGCATCACCGGCAAGCGCCTCTTGAGGACGATCTTGCCCTTCAGGGCGTGCACGATGAACAGCACGCGTTCGTTCTCCCGGCGAGCGAAGAAGGCTACCTGGTCCCCCGCCGGGGACCAGGAGATGTCGTTCTGGCCCTGAAAGATGCCGGACGAGATGAACTCATACTTGCTGGAGAACCCCTTGGTGAGGTTGCGCACCACCTCGCCGTCCCGCGCCGAGAGGATGACCACGTCGATATCTTCTTTCCTCGTGGTCAGGACCGCCAGCAACTCTCCCGACGGACTCAGGCTGGGCGAGAAGGTGAACACACCCCTCTTCTTGTAGCCGATCTCCCGGCCATAGTCCTCGGGTTCCAGCTTCTCCAGCAATGCGGGCAGGTACTTCTTGCGCAGGTAGCGCTGGAACTGGCGGTCAAACTCCTCCGGCTCCATCCCGAAGGAATCCTTGATGGCCTTGCCCACGTTGCCGGTGAGCAAGACGCGGCGGTATTCGAACAGAAAGTTGCGGATGCCTTCGTCGCCGAACTCCTCGGCGATGAAGTCGAACGCGGCCTCGCCGAAGCGATAGGTCAGGAACGACAGGGAATTCACCTGGGTGATGGGCGGAACGATGTTGTTCACCACCGCGTCCCGGATCACCATGGTGTTCATGGTGTCGTCTCGCCCGGCCAGATGCTCGGCCAGGCCCTCCATGAGCCACAGCGGCGGATTGGCCCGGAAGCTGCGCCGCAGCTGGCCCTGGAACAGGATGCTGTACTCGAAGATATGGGCCAGTTCGTGCACCACCAGGGCGTAGAGCTTCTCCGGCGGCATATCGATGGGCAGCACCATGCGGTTTTCCAGGGGCTCGGCAAAAGCGCCCACAGCCTCCGGGATCTGCGACAGGATGATATTGGTCTGCTCGAACTCGGCATGCGTCTTGTACAACACCAGAGGGATCCGGGTCTTCAGCTCATGGTCCAGCTTCTCGCTCAGGTGCAGGTAGGCGCTCTCGGCGTAGCTGACCATGTCCTGCAGCAGGTCCTCTTCCTCCGGATAGTAGTAAACGTCGAAGTGCGGAGAATGGTAGATCTGCCACTGGAAGAATTCGTAGTTGATCTTGTTCTTGCCGAAGGCCATCAGAGGGCGGGAGGCGGAAGGCCAGACGGCCGCCAGGGTCAGCACCAGGATGAGCAGTTTTCGTCGCATGCGCGCTCCGTTTCTAGTCCGTGAACAAGTAGCGAGTCTCCTGGCGCTTGCGCGGCTTGAGAATCCCGAGAAACTCCGGCTCCAGGCGGTTCATCAGGGCATAGAACATCTGTAGATGATCGACCGGATCTCCCTCGATCTGCGCCTCCTCCGCGAAACGATCCCGGTAGGAAAGCTCGCCGGTCTCACCGGAGAAGAAGAACACTTGAAAGCTCAGATCGAAGGCCTCCTGCTCCGCATACCGGGTACGGCGCACGCGCTGCCCGGTCACCGGGCTGATGTAGTCCTCGGCCACGAACCCGGAACGGTTCTCGATGTCGAACAGCACCTCGCCGGACAGGATCAGATCGGCGCCATAGCGCCTGCCGATGCTCCGCCAGAACTCCACGTTCTTGAGCAGATCCTCTACCGTCTGCTCCGGCAGGTTGGGTGGCTCCACCGCGAGGATCTTGAAGTCGGTCTCCCTCTCCAGTGTGCGGCGCAGCAGGTCCACCATCTCCTGGCTCAGTTCCAGGTGAGGATGATCGCCCTCAACATGCTGGGCGATGAGAATGGTCCGGACCCCGCTGACATCCATGCGTGAGGGGAGCGGGAGTTCGATGGGAACCTGCACCGACCCGGCGGCCAGCGGAAGCCATGGCAGGGATACGAGACCAAGCCACACTCCCACCGCTCGGCGCAGGCCTCTAGCCATCCGGGGACTCCTCGCCGGACGCCTCAGGACTCTCCTCGCCGTTCGCTTCCTGCAGCGCGCTGAGATGATCGGTGTAGAAGATCCGGAAGCGTTCGTAGTTGGCGCGAATCTTCTCATTATCCGGACCGTGCTCCAGCGCTTGCAGGTAGGTCTGCTCCGCCCTGGCGTAGTGGCCGTTGTTCTCGTAGGCCACCGCCAGGTTGCTGAGGACCTGGGCGTCCTGGGGCGCAACCGCCAGCGCACGCTCGAAACGATACTGGGCCTCCTTCCAGGATCCCCGCCTGGCCATGTCCACTCCGAAACGCATCTGCAGGCGCGCCTCCTTGCCCGCCTGTGCTGCGCCGAGGGAGAGAACCAGCACGATGACCGCCAGCAAGATCTCCCGGCAATACTGTAGACCCCGGATCCGGGGAGTACGGTCCGGCGATGCGGGCGATCGGAAGGTCAGCATACCAGGAGAATCTTAGAACAGGGCCGGGAGGCGAATCAATCCGGCGATTCAGGAGTGGCGCCATGACTCAGATGGTAGCCGCCGGGGGCATGCACCTCGAGCCCGGTCTCACGGACCCTCACCTGCACCGGTCGCCAGCCCGGTATCGCAACGGCTGGATGGAAGCCGAGCCGGTAGTGATGACCCAGCAGCCGCGCCAGGTCGCCCACCGCGTCTTCCCCGCGCCACGGTGCCCTCCACGAACCAGCTCCGGCCCGGGCCAGCGCAGCCAACCAGGATTCCCTGCCATAGTCCAGGACATGGAGTTCCACCCCCGACCCCTCCAGGCGGCGGCGCAGGCGGTCCACGGCGCTCTGCAGTGCGGCGCCGGAGAGGCTGGTCTCCTGCCCGTCCGTGACCAGGACCACCGCCCCCCTGGCCCCGTGCCCGCCGCCCACCAGCAGCCCGGCGGACTCCCCGACGCAGGCCAGCAGGGTACTTCCCTCCTCCCGGAGCAAGCGCAGGGATGTCAGGGCGGCGCTGGCATCGGCCCGATCCCGGCCGAACCGGCTCACCAGAAAGGGCTTGTGTGCGCACGTCACCACCGCGACCTCGGCGGTCGGGTCCAGCCCGCGCAGCAGATCCGAGGCAGCCCGGCGAGCCGACCAGAACACTCGCTCCATGCTCGCGCTGGTATCCAGCAGCAAGATCACCCGCGCGGCAGGCACCTCCTGAAAGCTGGAGATCTCCTGCTCCACCCCGGAATCCACGACCAGGAAGCGATCCGGCGCAAGCCCGGCCACCGGTCGGCCGCCGTGATCCTGCACCGCCACCTCCAGCTCGACCAAGCTGACTGCGGCGTCCGCGCCCACGGGCGCGGCGCGGCCGGCGGCAAGCGCCGGCAGGAGCAGGGCAACGAGAAGTCCGGGGTTCATCGCTCAGGAAACATAGAGCGCGCCTGGAAACGTCGCCACCCCGGGTGTTTCGCGCCGCTGTGCTACTCTCGGGGCATGCCCGGCCCGGCCCAGACTGTGCGCCGTATGAAGCCCACCGGGCCGGTGCGCGGCAGCCTCACCGCCCCGCCGTCGAAGAGCGTCACCAACCGCGCCCTGCTGCTGGCGGGCCTGGCAGCCGGCACCTCCCGCCTGCACCACTGCCTGTCCTCGGACGATACCGTGCACATGACGAAGGCACTGAGGAGCCTGGGAATCGCCCTGCAGGAGCTACCCGACGGCTCCCTGGAGGTCACCGGATGCGCGGGACGACTGCCGGCCACCGAGGGCGACCTGTTCCTCGGCAACGCCGGGACCGCCATGCGCTTCCTGTGCGCCGCGGCGACGCTGGGGACGGGAGCGCACCGCCTGGACGGCGAGCCGCGCATGCGGGAACGGCCCCTGGGCGACCTGGTGCAGGCTCTCACGGACCTGGGGATCCAGGCGGAGTTTCCCCTGCGGGAGGGCTACCCACCCGTGCGCCTCTCCGGAGGACCGCTGCGCGGCGGACAGGTCCGTCTCCACGCCGGCCGCTCCAGCCAGTTCCTCTCCGCCCTCCTGATGGTGGCCCCGTGCACGGCCCGGGGGCTCGAGATCGCCCTTGCGGGTCCGGTGATCTCCCGGCCCTACGTGGATCTGACCCTGGAGCTCATGAACCGGTTCGGCGGCCCGGCGGTGCAGGAGAGCCGGGATGGCTACCGTGTGCCGGGAGGTGCCGGCTACCGCAGCACAGTGCTGGAGGTGGAGGGAGATGCTTCCTCGGCGGCAGCCCTGTTCGCCGCCGCAGCGGTGAGCGGTGGGAGCGTGCGGGTGAGCGGATTGCCCGCGAGCTCCCGGCAGCCGGATCTGCACTTCGTCGAGTTGCTCGCCCGGATGGGATGCCGCGTGGTGCGCGAGGAGGACGCAGTGGAGGTGTCCGGCAGGGCGTTACAGGGCATCCACGCGGATCTGGCCCATTGCCCGGACCTGACTCCAGCCCTGGCGGCGGTGGGGCTGTTTGCGCAGGGCTCGACACGGATCGCCGGCGCCCCGCACCTGCGGCTCAAGGAGAGCGATCGCATCGGTGATCTGGCCGGGGAGCTGCGCAAGCTCGGGGCCCAGGTCGATGAGCACGCCGATGGGCTCAGCATCCACCCTGGCCCCCTGCGTGGCGCACGGCTGGACCCGCACCGGGATCATCGTCTGGCCATGGCGTTCGCGGTGGTGGGCACGGTGGTGGCGGACGTGGAGATCGAGGATCCGGCCTGCGTCAGCAAATCCTTCCCCGGGTTCTTCGAGGTGCTGGACTCCCTGGTGGGATCAGACTAGAAACGCAGGCGGATCTGCGCGGCCAGCCGGTACGCCGTGTCGTCGCTGAGCAGGAATCGGGACTGCGCGGCCAGCAACGTGGGCGCATGATCCGAGCCAAACGCGCTGGTGTCCGGCGCCAGGTCGGCGAAGTCCTCGAAGTCCTTGAGCTGTGTGAGAGCATCCCCCGGGAAGAACGCCGAGAGTTCCACGCCGAACGACAGGTGCTCGCTCATGTGGTAGGTGTACCAGAGATCGAACTCCTGGCCCAGGTCATCCTCGTCCTGTTTCCTGTCGGCGCCGCCCAGCCGGCTGGTGGCCGGGATGAACCAGCCCTGGAACCCGCCGTCGGGGTCCAGATGGCAGTTCACGCGCAGGTTATCGGCCGGATTGAGTGGAAAGTTCCCGGCGCCCAGCGCCAGACAGGTATCGTCGTTCACCGGCTCAAGGATCACGAACGTCATCAGATCCACACCTGCCACGTGCTTGTCGCCGAACTCACCCTCCCAGGCCAGGCCATAGGAGAGGACGTTGGTTCCCTGCACGATGTCCGCCTTGCCCAGGCGCTGGTGGATGTCCTGAAACAGCGGCCGGAACGACTCGTTCTCGTTGTCGCCGTCCCGGTCGCCGGTCGCCCAGTACACGTGGCCGTAGAGCTTGTGGTTCGAGTCGTCCCGATCCCAGTGGTAGCCGATAGCTCCCTCGCCGGCCCAGGCGACGGTGAAGACGTCGTCGCCGTTCGCGCCGGTGAATGCGCCGAAGTCCGGCGCCGTCAGATCCTCGACGAAGATCTTCGGGTTTCCCACCCGGCCGTCCTGGTAGGCCAGCTCGACGTTCCAGATCAGGTAGCTCCCCTCACCCTCCCAGCGCGTCCAGCGTGCACCGATGGTCAGCAGGTTCATGGTGTCCCTGCCGGAGGAGTCCTCTTCCTGGACGATCCAGCTGCTGTAGAAGCTCCACTCGTCGCCGCGGTCCACCGTGCCCTCCAGGTTGACGACGAACAGGTTGGAATCGATACGATCTGACAGGCCCTCCGTGGTCTGGGCCCAGAAGAACTCGAACCGCACCGGCTCCCCGTCCCAGGCGGCCCGCCAGCCGTCGAACGAGACCCCGTTGTAGTAGTCCAGGTCCCCGAACAGGAACTCGTTGCCCACGGTGAACTCCTGCCGCCCGAAACGCATGTTCCAGTCGGTGCCTGCGATGCGGTTCCAGTGAATGAAGCCCGTGTAGAGGATCAGCTCGCCGTCGTCTTCGCCGGTCTCGTGGAGGCCCTGCAGCTCGTCATCCTGGCCCAACAGGTCGCCTACCTGGAACTCGACCTGTCCGAAGAGGGTCTCGGTGAACTCGCCCTCGAAGGCCAGTCGAACTCGATACGGGAAGAACTCGACGGTGTCATCGTCGAGTTGGCCGCCGGGAACCGCCGGATCGTTGAAGCCGCCGTCGTTGTTGTAGTCCTGGTAGTTGTCCTCCAGCTCGCCGCGCAGCCGCAGCTCACCGTGCACGTTGAAGCGCGAGTCGTTCCACGGTACGCCGCCGTCGTCACTGGCCATGAGCGGCCCTGCCGCCAGGAGCAGAAACGCCAGCGATAGGATCCCCTTGCGATTCGGTGTCACGGTATCCCCCTGCGAAAAGGCGAACCCCCGGCGCGCCGTCGATGGCACGCCGGGGGTTTGCAACACTAGTGGCCAGATGGGGTTAGAAGCGCAGTCGCGCCTGACCCCAGAGGCGAGTGACGTCGTCGTCCTCGAACCCGGCCGCCTCGACCGCATCACCGGGCTGGAACAGCGCCACACCGGCCTCGAAGCCGAAGTACTCGTTCACCTGGTAGGTGTAGATGATGTCGAGCTCGTTGCCGAGATCATCTTCACCGTCGAGCCCGATGCTGGCGAACTCGCCGGGCAGCCCGCTGCCGTCGGAACCCACGATCACAAAAGCCTGAGGACATGGACAAGGAAAAACAACACCAACAGCCTCCGGGGCCTCGGTGGCGTTGAAGAACAGGAGCTCCGCACGAACGCCGTGCTTCTCGCCCTGCCAGTCCCAGCCAACGCTGAACGTTGTCAGGTTGGCCCCGGCGAACACGTCGGCGGCGCCGTTGCGGCCATGGAAATCCTGGAAGAGGATGATGAAGTCCTCCGTATCGTCATCGAAGGGGTCGTCGTCACCGCTGGTGTAGTAGAGCGTACCGAAGAACTGGTGCGTGCCGCCGTCGGTGACCCAGTTGTAGCCGAACATCCCCTCACCACCCAGGGCGCTGATGTCGTCGTCGCCGTCATCACCGCTCTGGAAGGCCACCTCGGCGCTCCAGATGAAGCCGCTGTCGTCGGTACCGGCCTGACCGGCACGCGCACCCACCGTGATGAAGTCGACGTCGTCGTCGGTGTCCACATTGTACAGATAGAACTCGAGGTCGCCGTCAGGGACGACCTCCGTCAAGAGCAAGTTGGCGCCAATGATATCGGTATCATCGTCACCGAACAGGTCCTCGTCGGTGCGGAACCAGACCACGTCCAGCGGACCCACACCCAGGTCCCAGCGGGCCCGAACACCGTCGAGCGAGATGCCGTTGTAGAAATCCAGATCGCCGAACAGGAACTCGTTGCCCTGGGTGTACTCCTGACGACCGAACTTGAGGCCCAGCGAACTGCCGCCTACCTCGTTCATCTTGATGTAACCCTGGTAGATGATCAGCTCGCCGTCACTGTTGACGGTCTCGTTCAGGCCCTTGACCTCACTGTCCTGGCCAAAGATATCGCCCTCCTGGAGCGAAACATAGCCGGAGACCTTGTCGCCGAAGCTCACTCCCATGCCCAGGCGGATGCGGAACGGCGCGAAGGAGAATGAGTCGTCGCCAAAACCATCGTCCTCGAAATCGAAGTAGTTCTGGACGTTCTCGGCCCGGAACCGGGCCTCGCCGTGGACCGTGGTCTCCATCTCCGCCAGTGCGGACATGGGGGCCAGGACCATTGCCAGGAGGCCGAAAATCACCAGCCAGCGCATGTTCTTCACGATACCCCTCCTTGGGCACAGCCAGGCGACGGCCCGGCGTGCCAAAAAACCGTGTTGGACGTTCTTTTCTCTGATTCAGCTGCTGCTAACCGCCCCGGGTGGCCGGAGCGGGATTCAGACGGTGGACGACCGTGCGCATACCTGCGCACGAAACCCACGCGTCGGAAATAGCAAGAACATTGCCAGCCGGCCTCCGGCGCCCTGGAGGCAAACTAACTGCTCTGAATAATGGACTTATCTCGATGCGCCAGGTTGGGCCGGAAGCCTGGAGGTGCGGGAAAGATCCAATTGTCTGGATCCAGATCCAACGGGACGGCGCTCAGGCCACGTGCTACTATCCGCAGCCATGGCGCGTCGCAACGCGGAGTCCCGACCTCGTCTGAGGGTGGCCCTGGTGGAGCCGTTCTTCGGCGGCTCGCACCGTGCCTTCGTCCTGGGGCTGCAACGACATTCCCGCCACCGGATCCACCGGTTCTCCCTGCCGCCGGAGCTGTGGAAGTGGCGGCTGCGGTCGGCAGCCCTGTCCCTGTCCCGGAAAGTCCTGCGGGGGCCCAGACCGCACGTCCTGCTGGCCTCCAGCATGATGGATGCGGCTCATCTCAGAGCCTTGCTGGGGCCGGGGGCCCCGCCCATGGCGTTCTACTTCCACGAGAACCAGCTGGGCTATCCCACTCCTGACGGCAAGGGGGCGGATCTGCACCTGGGGATCACCAACGTGGCCTCCGCGCTGGCGGCCGACGTGGTGGTCTTCAACTCGCGCTTTCATCGCGACGACTTCCTGCGGCGCCTGCCCGAGTTCCTGCGACGGCTGCCTCCGCCGCGCCCCACGGGCCTGGCGGCGCAGTTGCGGCGCCGCATCCGTGTCCTGCATCCGGGCGTGGACCTGCCGCCGCCGGCGCGAGACCGGGCTCCCGGCGACCCGCCGGTGATCCTCTGGAACCACCGCTGGGAGTTCGACAAGAATCCCGGTCACTTCTTCCGCGTGTGCTATCAGCTGCAGGAGCGCGGCGTGCCGTTCCGGCTCATCCTGCTGGGGGAGAACAGCCAGTTCGTCCCCAAGCCGTTCCTCAACGCCCGCGAGCGTCTGGGATCGAGCATCCTGCACTACGGCTGGGCGCCCACCCGGCGGGAATACCTGCGCTGGCTGGGGCGCGGCGACGTGGTGGTCTCCACCGCCTCGCAGGAGAACTTCGGCATCGCCGTGGTGGAGGCGGTGGCCGCCGGCTGCTATCCGCTGCTGCCACGGGCCCTGTCCTATCCGGAAGTACTGCCGCCGCGCATGCACGAGGCGCACCTCTACCGGGACCTGCCCGACCTCCTGGCCCGGCTGGAGGCGCTGCTCACCCACCCGGCACGTCTTGCAGCGGGTGGCAACCGCCGGCGCCAGGCCATGGAGCGCTACTCCTGGGAGCGTCTGGCGCCGCGCTACGACGGGCTCTTGAGCGGCCTGGCGCACGGCGGGACGAATCGCCTATATTCATGAGGCTGTGAACCAGAGGAGTTGGTCCTTGCCCCGTCACCGTGCACCTGCCCTGATCCTCCTGGCCTCCTGCGCAGGACTCCTCCTGCCGGCCTGCGTCATGTCCCGCGCCACCTCCGCGCCTCAGAACACCCGGCCCGCAAGCTGGTCGGCACGGCAGCCACCACCGGGCGTGTTCCACCGCATCCAGGCGGGACAGACCCTCCACACCATCAGCAAGACCTACGGAGTGACCGTGGAGACGCTCACGACGGCCAATGATCTGGCCGACCGGAATCGCATCGAGGCCGGCGAGATGTTGTTCATCCCCGGCGCCGAGCACATCCTGACCGTCCCGGCCACGGGAGGCTCCGCTCGGGGCCTGTTCCGGAGACCGGTGCAGGCCCGGCTCAACTCCGCCTACGGCCAACGCCGGGGAGGCATGCATTACGGCGTGGATCTGGGCGCGGCCAAGGGCGCCCCGGTGCACGCGGCCCGGGCGGGCCGGGTTTCCTACGTCGGCAGCGGCTACCGCGGTTACGGCAAGCTGGTCATCATCGATCACAGCGATGGCTACCAGACCTTCTACGCCCACAACAGCCGCCTGATTGCCAGCAAGGGAAAGAAGGTCACCGCCGGCCAGATCATCGCCCATGTCGGGGCCACCGGCAACGCCAGCGCGCCCCACCTCCACTTCGAGATCCGCAAGAACGGCCGTCCCCAGGACCCCGCCCTCTACTTGAGTTTCTAGACCCTGCAGTACGCCCCCCTTCCAACTCGAGCAGGAGGCTGCGCGTGGTGACCCGGCGAGGCGCCGTTGAGCGGCGAACGAGGAAACACTCAACGTTGACGAGAAGCCGTGAGTAGAGCGCAGAAGCCCGGCGCAACGCCGGGCTTCGAAGCGTGCGCCTCGCCGGGTCACCACGCGCAGCCGGACGAGCCATGGGCAAAGAACTTGAACTCGCCGCCTGCGCATCTATATTTCAAGAGTTGGTGGCACGACCGTGTGCAAGAACTGAACACACACGCCCCGCCGGAGGTACCCCACATGTCCATGGCCCAAGAACCCGCACAGAAGCCAACCCCTTCGCCGGTCCAGTCAGGCGCGCTCACTCCCTCGGTCCTGCCGGGCCTGATCCAATCCCTGTTCGCCGACCAGGCCACCGGGCTGCTCACCCTGCGCGACGGCGACCTGCAAAAGACCGTCTACGTGCAAGACGGCAACCTGGTCTTCGCCCAGTCCACCGACCCGGACGACCGCCTGGGAGAACTGCTCATGCGCAAGGGGGTGCTCTCCATCCGCGGACTGGAACACTACAGCCACGCAGTCAAGAGCGCAGGACGCCGTGTCGGTGGATTCCTCATCGAACGCGGCCTGATCACCCCCGTGGAACTCATCGACGGCGTGCAGGATCAGGTGCGCGAGATCATCCTGTCGCTGTTCGACTGGACCCGCGGCGAGTACTCGTTCCGTAGCGGACCGCTGCCCACCCGCGAAGTCATCACGCTGAAGATGAATACCCTGGAGATCCTGTGGAACGGCATGCACCGCATCCGGACCTGGTCGCGCATCAAGCAGGCAGTGGGCGGCCTCGATAGCCTGTATCAGACCGTGGAGGGGGCGGAGGAGAAGCTCAACCTGCCGGTCTCCGATCGCGACGCCAACCTGCTGCGCTTCTGCGCCGACCCGGTCTCGGTGGGAGAGATCTGCGACACGCTGCCCGGCAACAACTTCGAACTGTGCAGGACCCTCTGGGCTTTTCACGTGATGCAAGCGATGAAGAAGGTGAGATGAAGAAGGGGGACATGTTCCTTACAACGGAGCGTCCCGCCGATCTATCCCGGCGGCGCGCCCCCACTCGCGCGGGGCACACACTCCGTGCACTCGCACAGGGAGCGCAGCAACTCGAACGAGTAGATGCCGGTGTCATGGCCGTCGCGCCAGAACGGCTGCAGCGCGTAGCGCCCGACGACCTGGATCGCCTGCACCTCCCACTTGCCGGGTGGCGCCACCATCTGCAGACCCGAGCCGGTGGCAGCACCGGCACCGCCGCAGCTGGCGCACGGGCAGGCACCACGCACCGCTTCCAGCAACAACTCGCTGCGGTGCGCGTCGGTCCAGTGCAGCACCAGGATCCGACCCAGCAGTTCCGCGCGTTGAAGGACCGCATTCTGGGGAATGGGCAGTTCCATCGCAACCTCTCCGGTGCTTCCGTAACATGGTGCATCCTGCCGCTAGCAGGCACCGTGGATCAAGCTTCTCCGCCGGAGGGCGTGCATTCCCCCCTGGCCGGGTTATACTGAATCGTCATGGCCAGAACCAGTGAGAATCGAGTTCATCCGCGTTTGGTAGTCCGGCTCCGCGCCGAATACCGGGCCGCCGGCTCCAAGGAATGGCATGAAGGAACCATCCACGACCTGAGCGCCAGCGGCGTCGTCCTGCTCACGCCGGTGCGATTGTCCCCGGAGGCGCTCATCGACCTGCGCTTCCGCTTGCCGGACGGTGTCGAAGAGACCAAGAGCCCCATCGACGTGGAGTCCCTGGTCCTGAGAACCTTTGCGGAATCGGAGGTGGGCGGCAACGTGCGGTTCCGCGCGGCGTGCCACTTCCTGAACCTGTTCGGCCGCTCGTACGAGCGTGTCCGCCACTACGTGTTCCAACGCACCCAGAGCACCAAGGTAGACTCTTCCACCGTCCGCTGAGCTCTCCGCTGCAATCGTTATCGACGCCGTCGCATCTGTCGACGGCATCGAGCGCCGACTTCGGCCTCATCGCAATCCGGGCGGGTGGGGTCCGTCTCCACTGCGATGACCACCGTGCCGGAAGCGACGTCCGGTGAGATTTCCTGGGATAGCGGAATGATCAGCGTGAGATCCTGGGTGCCGACCGCGGCGGAGACCCTGTGGGTCACGCGCAGCGTGTTGGGGGTCTGACCGGCAGCGCCGACGGCAAAGCGCGCCACCACGAAGAAGTCCTGGGGGAGACCATAGGAGACCTGCGCCAGCGGATCATCCGGGACGAATACCGCCTGCTGCTCACCCAAGGCTCCCACAGGGCCAACAGTGGCCAGAGGTGTGTCCCGGTCGACCTCGAACATTCCCGAGCCGTCGTCCAGGTAGATCTCCAGGTTCTGCAGGAGGGAGGCGGCCTGGGCCTCATCCAGCAGGTTCCCCTGTCCGTCGTCCAGCAACAGGGCGAGGCTGGCCAGTTGCAGGGGGCTGTCCAGGGGTCGCCCCAGGTGCTCCACGCGGATGCGCAGCAGAGCGTCCACCTCCCCCTCCACCGGTGCCGCCGGCGCCGTGTTCGTGGTGATCAGACGGTACTGGCCGCCGCGGTTGCGATGCAACGCCAGGGTTCCGGAGCCCGGCGAAACGGCCACCAGGTCCGGGCTGCCGTCGCCATCCAGATCCGAGGAAAGCACCGATTGCACGCCGGTATCGTTCCCGACGACGTGCGGGGTCCACGTCAGTCCGTCCCCCTGGTTCTCGTGCCAGACGACGCCGTCGCCACCGGGTGATGCAACGAGGAGGTCCGGGTCGCCGTCCTCATCCAGATCGACGACGGAGACCGAACGCGCCAGAGTCACGTCGCTGGAGACGATGTTTTCCGCCCAGGAGACTCCACCACCGTCCAGGTTCTCGTGCCAGGCGAGACGGTTCGTACCAGGCGAGGCCGAGACCACATCCAGGTCACCGTCGTGGTCCATGTCGATGACAGACAGGGACTCCACCTGTTGCGCCGTGGCAGAGATGAGACCTGACCCCCACGTCAAGCCGTCTCCTTGCAGGTTCTCATGCCATGCAATGATGTTGTCCTCGGCGAACGCCACCAGGACATCGGCGTCTCCATCGCCGTCCAGATCGGCGACGACGATGGCGCTGGCTCGCGGCCGCACCGTGGGGAGGGCGCGTTCGAACCACGCGCTGCCGTCACCGAGCACGTTCTCATGCCATGCCAGCGGGGCGCCACTGCCAGAACCGGCGAGAACATCGAGATCTCCATCACCGTCCAGGTCGCCAACCGCCACGGATGACGCGTCCAGGGCACCGGTGGCAATGGACCTTTGCAGCCACTGGCCCCCGGCATTGTCGTGCCACAGAATGGAGTCCTCGCCCGCCGCGGCGGAGATGACATCCGGGGCTCCGTCCCCGTTCACGTCCCCGATGGAGGCCGACGAGGGCGACAAGGCGGTGGAGACGTTGACCTCACCCCAGAGAGTTGCATCGCCTTGCACGTTGGCGTGGAAGACGATCCGATTCTCGTCGGGCGACACGGTGAGAACGTCCACCGTGCCGTCCCCGTCGAGATCGCCGGTAAGGACCCGCGCCGGGGCGGATACGCTCGTGGGGATCACGCTCATGGCGGGAAAGTGGGCGCTGCGATGAATGCTGGTGTTCCGGTGCCAGCTGATGCTGTTGTCGGACAGTCCCACGGCGAACGCGTCCACGTCGCCATCGCCGTCCAGGTCGGCGGCACCCACGCCCCTGGCCTCGTTGGCAAAGGCGGTGATGGTGTGAGCGGCCCACGCCAGGCCACTGCCGAGGTTCTCGTGGAAGGTGATGGAGTCGCTGTTGGAAGTTGCCGACAGCACGTCCGCGTCGCCATCGCCATCCATATCCACGGCGAAGACGCTGGCCGGCGCGCGCAGGGTACCGGAGATACGATGGAAGTTCCACGTGGCCGGCACCCCGGTGTTCTCCCACCAGGTGACCAGGTCGTCGTTGGCGGAGGCTGTGATGATATCCAGGTCGTTGTCGCCATCCATGTCGCTCAGGTGCACCGACTGGGCAAACAACGCGGTGCCCGCCACCTGGTGGTAGCTCCAGAGCTGGCCGGCGCCGCCCACGTTCTCCAGCCACGCCACGGTGTTGGCCTTGGAGAAGGCCGCGGCGATATCCATGTCACCGTCGTTATCGATATCGCCGGCATAGACCGAATGCGGATCCTCCACCCCGGCCCAGACCAGACGGGTCAGCCAGACGGATCCGTCACCGGCGACGTTCTCGTGCCAGAAGAGCGTATCGAAGACGAGAGCGCCGGAGATCACATCGATGTCGCCGTCGCCATCCACATCCGCGCCGTGGATCGCGGTCGGCCGGAGGTCGATGTCCCGGATCACATGGGCCTCCCAGAGCAAGCCATCGCCGCTGACGTTCTCGTACCAGCTGACGGTATCCGCCAGAAACGCGGTTCCCAGGATGTCCGGATCACCGTCTCCATCCACATCCGCGGTATCCACCGACCAGGCGCCGTTGAACGCATTGTCCACCACATGGAACGCCCACTGGGAACCGTCGCCCAACAAGTTCTCCTGCCAGGCGATGGTGTCGAAGGCGATCGAGGCGGAGACCAGATCCAGATCGCCGTCGGAGTCGATGTCGGCCCAGGAGACCGAGGCGGCACCCTGCACCTCGGCGGAGATGGGAAGATCGGAGTCGAAGGGAATCCGGGCGGCACGCGAGTGCGCGAACCACAGGGTGAGGACCAGTAGCGACAGGATGCCACCATGCCTGAAGGCGTCTCTCACGTTCACCTTCCGCCGCTGATGCGCGGCCGCCGACCCCCCGCCCCGGGCTAATCCATGCCGGCCGGCCCTGGTGCCCCTGAAACCCACGCCCTCTCCGGCATTTGCAACGGGGCCAACCAAACGAGCCAACCGCCCTCGACTACCACCTCATTAGACCATCAGGAAACGGATTGGGTCCCGGGAGAACCGGTCCTTCTTTCAATTATTCTCTTCGCCCCCTGCTAGACGGCGAAACGCTCCGGGTCCCACTCCAGCCCCAGTTCCGACGGCGAGCCGATGTAGCCCAGCAGGGCCGAGGCGGCCACCACCTGCGGGCTGGCCAGATAGCCCAGCCCGCCTACTCCCATTCGATTCTGCCAG